>NZ_JBEXWT010000038.1:0-81066 GCF_040629945.1 Kitasatospora sp. NPDC005856
CTCGACTACTTCGAGAACAGCGGACTGCCCTTCGTCGTCGCCCTCAACGGCTTCGACGGACACCAGCCCCACACCCCCGACGAAGTCCGCGAAGCACTCCAACTCAGCGCCGACACCCCCGTCATCACCCTCGACGCCCGCCGCCGCGACAGCGCCAAGAGCGCCCTCATCACCCTCGTCGAACACGCCCTGCTGGCCCGACTGCGGTGATCGCACACCGCAGTGGCCCGCGGGACTTCCTCCGAAGTCCCGCGGGCCACAGGCGTGTTCGGACCGACTACTCGGTGGGCTCCAGGCCGGCCCGGATCAGGCCGTAGGTGTACGCGTCCTCCAGCGCCAACCAGGAGGCGGCGACCACGTTGTCGGCCACCCCCACCGTCGACCAGGTGGCGGCGCCGTCGGTGGACTCGATCAGCACCCGGGTCTTGGAGCCGGTGCCGTGCTGGCCCTCCAGGATGCGGACCTTGTAGTCCACCAGCTCGAAGGTGGCCAGCGGCGGGTAGATGCCCTCCAGGGCCGCGCGCAGCGCCTGGTCCAGGGCGTTGACCGGGCCGTTGCCCTCGCCGGTGGCGATCCGGCGCTCGCCCTTGGCCCACAGCTTGACGGTGGCCTCGTTGCCCGTGAAGCCCTTCGGGCCCTGCTCGCTGATGGTCCGCCAGGACTCCAGCGTGTAGAAGCGGTCCCGGCCGCCGCGCACCTCGTCGCGCAGCAGCAGCTCGAAGGAGGCGTCGGCGGACTCGTAGGTGTAGCCGAGGTTCTCCTGCTCCTTCACCTTGGCCACCACCCGGCCGGCCAGGTCCCGGTCGCTGGAGAGGTCGTAGCCGAGTTCCTTGCCCTTGAGCTCGACGGAGGCCCTGCCGGCCATGTCGGAGACCAGCATCCGCATGGTGTTGCCGACCCGCTCGGGGTCGATGTGCTGGTACAGGTCCGGGTCGACCTTGATCGCGGAGGCGTGCAGGCCCGCCTTGTGGGCGAAGGCCGAGAAGCCGACGTACGGCTGGTGGGTGGAGGGGGTCAGGTTGACCACCTCGGCGATCGCGTGCGAGATCCGGGTCATCTCGGCCAGCCGGCCCGCGGGCAGCACCCGGCGGTCGTACTTGGTCTCCAGCGCGCCGACCACCGGGAACAGGTTGGCGTTGCCGACCCGCTCGCCGTAGCCGTTGGCGGTGCACTGCACGTGGGTCGCGCCGGCGTCCACCGCGGCCAGGGTGTTGGCCACCGCGCAGCCGGTGTCGTCCTGGGCGTGGATGCCGAGCCGGGCGCCCGTCGCGGCGAGCACCTCGGCGACGATCTCCCGGACGCCGGCCGGCAGCATCCCGCCGTTGGTGTCGCAGAGCACCACGACGTCCGCGCCGGCCTCGTGCGCGGTGCGGACCACCGACACCGCGTACCCGGGGTTCGCCTTGTAGCCGTCGAAGAAGTGCTCGCAGTCGATGAACACCCGCCGGCCCTGGGAGCGCAGGAACTCGACGCTGTCCCGGACCATCGCCAGGTTCTCGTCCAGGGTGGTGCGCAGCGCGAGCTCCACGTGCCGGTCGTGCGCCTTGGCCACCAGGGTGACCACCGGGGCGCCGGAGGCGACCAGCGCGGCCAGCTGCGGGTCCTGCGCCGCCTTGCCACCGGGCCGGCGGGTGGCGCCGAAGGCGACCAGCCGGGCGTGCTCCAGCTCCAGCTCGGTGGCGGCGCGGGCGAAGAACTCGGTGTCCCGCGGGTTGGCCCCGGGCCAGCCTCCCTCGATGAAGCCGACCCCGAACTCGTCCAGGTGCCGGGCGATGGCCAGCTTGTCCGCCACCGTCAGGTTGATGCCCTCCCGCTGTGCTCCGTCGCGCAGCGTGGTGTCGAACACGTGGAAACTGTCGTCGGTACGGGTGACCTCGGTCATGACCCCTGGTTCTCCGTTTCGGGGAGGAAGGTACTGCTTGCCGGACTTTCTGGTCCCGGCTCCACTGTCCATGGTCCCGCGCGCGGTCCCGGTGTCCCCGGGCCCCTTGTGAGGGCCGTCGGCCGGTCCGGGAGAAACAAAAAGACCCCTCGCGGGTGCGAGAGGTCTGCGCGCGGGTCTGGACGCTCGTGGTCGCTCCGCATCGGGTCGTGCGGAAGCGGTCACTGCGGACCGGCGCGCCTGCTGCTAATGATCAGCGAAAGCGAGGACACGCTCGAAGTCTGGCACAGCTTCCGGGATCCGGCCCGCGCGTCTCGGGATGCGAAACGGCTACTCGACGAGGGCGGCGGTGTCGAGGGTGAAGCCGAAGGGCTCGGGCAGGTCGAGCGGGCTGCCGATGGGCACGGCGGTGGTGGCGAGGTAGTCACCGTCTCGTGGTTCGCCGAACAGGACGACCTGGTTCTTGTCCCGGTCGATCAGCAGGAACAGCGGGATCCCGGCCGCGGCATAGACCTTGCGCTTCGTGACCCGGTCCTTGTCCGGCCTGCTGGAGGTGACCTCGGCGACCATCAGGACGCCGTCCGGTTCGGACCAGGAGCCGCACTTGCTCATGGCTCCCCAAACGGCGAACGTGGCGTCCGGAATGAACCGCCCCGAGGGAACGATCAGTCCCTTGCCCGGGGCGAAGTCGATCTCCCCGGACGCCTGGCGCGCGACCTGCCGAGCGAGCCGACCGACCGCCGTCTCGTGTTCACCGTCCGGCGGTGGAGCCACGACGATCTCCCCCTCGATCAGCTCGGCCTTGAACCCCGGGGGGGTGTCAAGCGCCAAGAAGGCTTCGAGGAGGTCATGTTCCGGGGCGCACGACATCTCGGCGTACCCGTGCGGCAGTGCGGTCACGGTCCCTCCCGCTGTGTTCGCCGATTCCAACGAGCGGAACGTTTCGAGGTCACGGCCACGGGCGCCCCGGTGTCGCGGGGCGCCCGGGCCACGTGATCAGGCGATCTTGTGCAGCCAGCCGTGGGTGTCCGGGGTCTGGCCGCCCTGGATCGACAGCAGGGCCTTGCGCAGCTCCATGGTGACCGGGCCGGGCTCGCCGGTGCCGACGGTCCAGTCGGCGGCGGCGGACTTCACCGAGCCGACCGGGGTGATGACGGCGGCGGTGCCGCAGGCGAAGACCTCGGTGAGGGTGCCGTCGGCGTTGCCCTGCTGCCACTCGTCGGTGGAGATCCGGCGCTCCTCGACCGCGTAGCCGAGGTCGGCGGCCAGCTGGAGCAGCGAGTCGCGGGTGATGCCGGGCAGCAGGGCGCCGGACAGCTCCGGGGTGACGATCCTGGCGTCCTCGCCCTCGCCGAAGACGAAGTACAGGTTCATGCCGCCCATCTCCTCGATCCACCGGTGCTCGGCGGCGTCGAGCCAGACGACCTGGTCGCAGCCCTTCTCGGCGGCCTGGGCCTGGGCGACCAGCGAGGCGGCGTAGTTGCCCGCGCACTTGGCGGCGCCGGTGCCGCCGGGCGCGGCCCGGACGTACTCCTTGGACAGCCAGACCGAGACCGGCTTGATGCCGCCCTGGAAGTAGGCGCCGGCCGGCGAGGCGATGATCATGAAGAGGTAGGAGTTGGCCGGGCGGACGCCCAGGCCGACCTCGGTGGCGAACATGAACGGACGCAGGTAGAGGCTCTGCTCCGGCTCGTTCGGCACCCAGTCCTGCTCCTGGCGCACGAGCAGCTCGACGGCCTCGACGAACGTCTCCACCGGCAGCTCCGGCATCGCCAGGCGGCGGGCCGAGGCCTGGAAGCGGGCGGCGTTGGCCTCAGGGCGGAAGGTGGCGATGGAGCCGTCGGCCTGGCGGTAGGCCTTCAGGCCCTCGAAGATCGCCTGGCCGTAGTGCAGGGTCATGTTGGCCGGGTCGATCTCCAGCGGCGCGTACGGCGCCAGCTGGGCGTCGTGCCAGCCCACGCCCTCGGTCCAGCGGATGGTGACCATGTGGTCGGTGAAGACCCGGCCGAAGCCGGGGTTGACCAGCCGGGCCTCGCGCTCCGCTGCGGACAGCGGGTGGGCGGAGGGCTTGAGGTCGAACGTGATGGGCGCCTGGGTGGCCGTGCTCATGGCTGTTTCCTTCACCGTGGGGTTGGTCCGGGCCGCCACCGCTGCAGATACGTTTCGGCGAAATTCGCCGGAATGGACGCACAACGGCACGACCCACTGTCGATACTCGCATCCAGAGGGCCGTGCCGAACAGCCGTCCGACCTTTTTCGAGGGCGGTGAGCTGCGCTTGTGCGGTCCGGCCCGCCGGGCCGGAAACCTTGTCGGTTCCGGCCCGTCAGCCGGAACTCCGCTCCTGGATCCGGCCCGTCAGCCGGATACTCGGGCGGCGAGCGCGTCGCCGACCTGGGAGGTGCTGCGGGTGCCCGAGCGCTCGGCCAGGTCCGCCGCGACGGCGGCCTCGACCACGGCGGCCTCGGCGGCGAAGCCGAGGTGCTCCAGCAGCATCGCGACCGACAGCACGGTGGCCGTCGGGTCGGCCTTGCCCTGGCCGGCGATGTCCGGCGCCGAACCGTGCACCGGCTCGAACATGGACGGGAACTCGCCGCTCGGGTTGATGTTGCCGCTCGCGGCCAGGCCGATCCCACCGGTGACGGCGGCGGCCAGGTCGGTCAGGATGTCGCCGAACAGGTTGTCGGTGACGATGACGTCGAAGCGCTCCGGCTGGGTGACGAAGAAGATCGTCGCCGCGTCGACGTGCAGGTAGTCGGTGGTGACCTCGGGGAACTCCGCGCCGACCTCGGCGAAGATCCGCGTCCACAGGTGCCCGGCGTGCACCAGCACGTTGTTCTTGTGCACCAGGGTGAGCTTCTTGCGCGGCCGCGCCTGCGCCCGCCGGTAGGCGTCGCGCACCACGCGCTCGATGCCGTACGCGGTGTTCAGGCTGACCTCGGTGGCCACCTCCTGCGGCGTCCCGGTGCGCAGCGTGCCGCCGTTGCCGACGTACGGGCCCTCGGTGCCCTCGCGGACGACCACGAAGTCGATCTCCGGCTGACCGCCCAGGGGGGACCGCACCCCGGGGAAGAGCCGGCCCGGCCGCAGGTTGATGTGGTGGTCGAAGGCGAACCGCAGCTTGAGCAGCAGCCCCCGCTCCAGCACGCCCGACGGCACGCTCGGGTCGCCGATGGCACCCAGCAGGATCGCGTCGTGCGACTTCAGCTCCGCCAGCACGTCGTCCGGCAGCGTCTCCCCGGTCCGGTGGTAGCGCCGGGCGCCGAGGTCGTACTCGGTGGTCTCCAGCTTCACGTCGGCGGGAAGCGCGGCGCCCAGGACCTTGAGGCCTTCGGCCACCACTTCCTGGCCGATGCCGTCACCGGGGACAACTGCGAGACGAATGGTGCGAGACATGCTCGGACCCTACTCCGCCGTCCCAGGTACTGACACCTGCCGTCCACCATGCGGACGATCAGGTCGGGTCGACCTCGCTGGGAACGGCCCGCCGCCCATGGTTCCTCCCCGTACGGGCACCTTGGTGGCCCTCCCGGGCCGCTCGGGCCGCTCGGCAGGACCGCCCCCGCGGTCACTCCGTCGAGGGAGCGCGCGGGGGCGGTCGTACGCGGTTCGGGCGTCAGGGCAGGTCGAGCACCTGGGCCCGCCGCTCGGCCGGGTCGAGGTGGTGCAGCAGCAGGAGCCGCGAGGTGTCGCCCGGCGGCCGGTGCACGGCGAGGACGGTGCCCGGGCCGGCCGGGACCACCACCGCGGCCGGGCCGGTGAGGCCGGCCCGTACGGTGAGCGCGGGCCGCAGCACGTCGAGCGGGACGGTCGGGGCGGTGCCGTCCAGCCCGATGGCGGAGAGGGCCTCGGCCGCGTCCGGCGTCCCGGCCCCGGCGTAGCCGGTCCACACGCCGTAGCGGACGGTGCTGTGCCCGGGCGCGACGCCGGGCAGGGCGCTCAGCCGGACGGGCAGCACCAGGACGTCGCTGTCGAGCAGGGCGGTGTCGGTGTCGCCCCAGTGGGCGTTGAGCGGCTGGACGTCCAGCTCGGCCCCGGTGCGGGCGTCCAGGGCGCGGGAGACCAGCACGTCGCTGCCGCGCAGCCGGTCGGCCTTGAGGACGACGTCGGTGCTGCCGTCCCCGTCGGTGTCCAGCGCCACCCGCACCCCGTACAGCCCCACCGGGGTGGCCGCGGGCGCCCACGACTGCACTCCCACGTACAGCAGTTCGGAGTCGACGGCGGCACCGGCCGCGCGCAGGTCGGCGGCCCGCTCGCCGGGGTGCTCGACGCAGACCTCCTGCTCCGGGTCCGGCTCCTCCCCGGTGCCCTTCGGCCGCAGGCCCGCACCCGGTGCGAGGGCCGCGCCACCGCCGCCGGGCGGGCAGTCCGGCCAGCGGATCCCCTCGCCGCCGAGCGCGAAGGCGCTGACCAGCCCGGGTCGTTCGCCGGGCGCGGCGCGGCCGCCGAGGGCGATCAGGGTGCCGTCCCGGGCGGTGCGGACGGTGGCCGTCGCCGTGAGGTCGCCGGTCGGGTGCGGGGCGGCCAGCACCGGGATCCGCAGCTGCGGCAGGGCGTCGTCCCCGACGGGTGTGAGCAGCACCCGGCCGGAGAGCTCGCCCCGGTAGCCGCGGGCCCGGCCGCCCTGGACGGTGTCGATGGTCGGGTCGGGCTCCCGTCCGAGCTCCCCCGGTACGGACAGCGTCACCCGCACCCGGGCGGTGCCGCCCGCCGGGACGTCCACCCGGGCCGGCGTCACCCGGTAGGAGGCGCCGGGCAGCCGGGTGGCGGCCGCGTACGAGGTGCGGTAGGCCAGCGGCGCGTCCGAGGTGTTGCGCACCTCGATCTCCCGGGTCGTCGCCGTCGGCCCGCCGACCTCGACCGGCCCGAAGGAGACGCCGACGACGCCCTCCACGGCCCCCTCCCCCGCCGCGTAGGCGACGGCGGGCGTGCGGACCGCCCGGTCCACCCGGACCCGCCCGGCGCCGGTGCGCTCGGGCCCGTAGACCGGCCCGCCGCGGTCGTCGCCGAGGAAGGTGTCCACGGTGGTGTTCATCAGCGCGGCCTTGACCTGTTCGACCGGCCAGTCCGGGTGCGCGGCGCGGACCAGCGCGGCGAGCCCGGCCACGTGCGGGGTGGCCATCGAGGTGCCGCTCTCGCGCTGGCCCCCGGCGCCGCTGCCGACCAGGCTGGACCAGATGCTCTCGCCGGGGGCCGCCAGGTCGGGCTTGACCACGCCGGGCACGCCGATGCCGCGGGAGGTGAAGTCGGTCAGGGTGTCGACCCGGTCCGGCTGGTCCTGCGCGACCGAGCCGTGCAGCGGGTTGCCGGGCGCGGCGAGCCGGATCCGCACCGGGCCGGCGGCCGCGGCCTGCCGCAGTCGGTCGCCGTCGGCGCGCGCCAGCAGCGCGGCCGGGATCCGGTCGTCGCCGGAGATCTCCGCCAGGTGGTCGGAGTCCGCGGCGTACAGCGCGCCGATCGCGCCCGCGTCGGCGGCGTGGTCGGCGCGCGGGCCGGAGTTGCAGGCCCGGTCGGGCTCCCGGGTGTGCCAGGCGAGCAGCGCGATCCGGCCCTTCAACCGCTGCCGGTCGGCCTCGCTGAACTCGGTGCAGCCGTCCGACTGGTCGGCGGGAAGGGCGAGTTCGCCGCTGACGTCTGCGGTGGACCAGCCCTCGTAGCGCTCGCTCCAGTGCGCCGGGACGACCCCGGCCTGCGCGGCCGGGGCGAGCACGGTGATGCCGTCCACGTCGGCGTGCCCGTGCACCGAGGCGGCGACGGTGACCGCACGGGCGGCGGTGCCGGGGCTGCCGCCGATGCCGTAGACGTCGCCGTCGTTGCCCGCCGCCGCGACCACGACGGTGCCCAGTTCGGCGAGCCGGTCGACGGCCAGGGCGTCGGTGTCGTCGGTGCTGCCGAAGTGGCTGCCGAGCGAGAGGTTGACGACGTCCAGGCGGTCGCTCAGGTCGCCGTTCCCGTCGGGGTCGGCGGCCAGGTCGAGCGCCTCGGTGACCCGGTCGGTGGAGCCGTCGCAGCCGAACACCCGGATCGCGTACAGCTGGGCGCCGGGGGCGGTGCCGGGGCCGATCCGGAAGCCGGCCGGGTCCAGCCCGGGCCCGTACGGACCGGTGTACGGGCGGCCGTCGGCGGTGACGCCGTACCCGGCCGCGGTGCCGGCCACGTGGGTGCCGTGCCCGTTGCGCACGCAGTCGATCGGGTTGTCGCTGGGGTGCGGCACCGGCTGGTGGTGCGGGGAGGCCGGGTCGGGGTCGTAGTCGTCGCCGACCAGGTCCTTGCCGCCGACCACCTTGGCGTTGGGGAAGAGCGCGGGCGGCGCGGGCCGGCCGCGCTCGACCGAGCGGAAGGCCTCCTCGGTGCCGGGACCGCCGAAGTCGGCGTGGGTGTAGTCGATGCCGCTGTCGATGATCCCGATCCGCGTGCCCTGCCCGGTGCCGACCGCGCGGTCGCCGGCCCAGACCTGCGGGGCGCCGGTCAGCGGGACGGAGTGGGCGTTGTCGCGCCGCTTGGCGACGATCGGGTGGACGGCCCGGACGCCCGGCAGCGCCCGCAGCGCGGCCACCCGGTCGGCGGGCGCGCTGACCGCGAGCCCGGTGAGCAGGGTGCGGGTGCGGTAGAGCTCGCGCGCGGCGGGCACCGCCCGGTGGACGGCCCCGGCGAGCCGGTCGAGCGCGCCCCCGGCCCGGGACCGCTGGGCGGCTCCGGCCCGCGCGGCCTCCCGGCGGACGTCCTCCGGGGGGCGCTGGGCCCGCCGGGCACCGTCGGCGGCGCGCCGCCAGGCGGAGCCGGTCGTCTCGGTGGTGAGTTCGATCAGGACGGACGCCGTTCGGCCCGGCCCCGGCGCTCCGGCGGACGGCGGTCCGGCGGACGGCGGTCCGGCCGTCGGCGGGCCCTCGGTCGGTGGGCCGCCGGCCGCCGGGGTGGCGGCGAGGACGGCGCTTCCGGCCAGCAGGGCCAGGGTGAGGCCGATCCGGGCGGCGGGTCGGCGGACGGGTGGCAGACGCACTGGGCCCTCTCCCCCGGCAGGGGGACTGATCCGCACTCCGTGTCGCTGACGCCCGCCCACGCGGACGTCGATCACCCCTCCGAGGGTCCCAAATTAGGATGATCGCGCCGACGGGGACGAGCAACTTCCCTCGGACGGAATGAGGTTGCACTCTACTGGGTGACGTTCCGCCGACCCGTACGGCCCATTCGGCGGATGAACGCCACCGACGGCACCCGCCGGCCCGACGGCGGAACCGCTCAGCGGCCCGCTCGGCACCGGCCGCTCAGTGGTGCCCGGTCACACCGCCGTTGTCCCGGCGGTCCATCGACCGCTGCAGGGCGGCGGCCGCGAAGGGGTTCCGCTCGGCGGCCCGGCGCCGGCGCGGGGCGCGGACGGGGGTGGCGGCGGGGGCGGACGTGGCGTGACGGTCGGCGGTCGGCGACATACCGGGCTCCTTGGGAACGGCGCTGCGCAGGGCGAGCGCGAAGAGGGGGGAGGGAGCGCGGGAGCGGGGGTCACCCGCTCGTGAAGGCGCACGCGCACACGGGCCGCACACCCTGGCTACAGGGGCGGCACGCCGTATGGCAGTTCCACGGTACGGCCGGGCCCGGGCCGTGTCTGCACGAATACTTGGATTTCCTAGTATCTGAGACGGCTGTCACCCGGGAGGACGCAGCAGGGCCCGGACCGCCGTTCGAACGGCGGTCCGGGCCCTGCGGGAGCCGGGAGGATCAGCCCAGGTCGACCGAGCGCGCGAAGTGGGCGCCGATCTCGGCGGCGATGGCCGAGAGCACCTCCTGCGGGATCTCGGTGTCCACGGTGATGGAGGCCAGCGCGCTGCCGCCGTCGCGGGCGACCTGCATGCCGGCGATGTTGATGCCCGCGTCGCCGAGGTGGCGGCCGAGCACGCCGACCACGCCGGGGCGGTCCTCGTACTTGAAGAAGGCCATGTGGTCGGTGAGCGCCACGTCCACGTCGAAGGCGTCCACGCCGACGATCTTCTGGGTCAGCTTGGGGCCGGCCAGCGTGCCGGAGATGGCGATCTCCTCGCCGCCCGAGAGCGTGCCGCGGACGGTGATCACGTTGCGGTGCTCGGGGCTCTCGCTGGAGGTGGTCAGGCGCACCTCGACGCCGCGCTCCTGGGCGAACAGCGGGGCGTTGACGTAGGACACCGTCTCCGCCACCACGTCCTCGAACACGCCCTTCAGCGCGGACAGTTCGAGCACCTTCACGTCGTGCTGGGTGATCTCGCCGCGGACCTCGACGTCGAGGCGGACGGCCACCTCGCCGGCCAGCGCGGTGAAGATCCGGCCGAGCTTCTCGGCCAGCGGCAGGCCCGGGCGGACGTCCTCGGCGATCACGCCGCCCTGGACGTTCACCGCGTCCGGTACCAGCTCGCCGGCCAGCGCGAGGCGCACCGACCGGGCGACCGCGATGCCGGCCTTCTCCTGCGCCTCGTCGGTGGAGGCGCCCAGGTGCGGGGTGGCGACCACGTTGTCGAAGCCGAACAGCGGGGAGTCGGTGCACGGCTCCTTGGCGTAGACGTCCAGGCCCGCGCCGGCCACCCGGCCCTCGCGCAGGGCGCCGGCCAGCGCCTCCTCGTCCACGATGCCGCCGCGGGCGGCGTTCACGATGCGGACGGTCGGCTTGACCTTGTGCAGCGCCTCGTCGCCGATCAGGCCGATGGTCTCCGGGGTCTTGGGGAGGTGGACGGTGATGAAGTCCGAGACCTCCAGCAGCTCCTCCAGGGTGACCAGCTTGACGCCCATCTGCGCCGCGCGGGCGGCCTGGATGTAGGGGTCGTACGCGACGATCTTCATCCCGAACGCGGACATCCGCTGGGCGACCAGCACGCCGATCCGGCCGAGGCCGACGACGCCGAGGGTCTTCTCGCTCAGCTCGACGCCGGTGTACTTGTTGCGCTTCCACTCGCCCTGCTTGAGCGCGGCGTTGGCCGGCGCGATGTTGCGGGCGACGGAGATCAGCAGGCCGCAGGCGAGCTCGGCGGCGGTGACGATGTTGGAGGTCGGCGCGTTGACGACCATCACGCCGGCCTTGGTGGCGGCGGAGACGTCCACGTTGTCCAGGCCGACGCCGGCCCGGGCGACCACCTTGAGCTTGCGGGCGGCGGCCAGCGCCTCGGCGTCGACCTTGGTGGCGGAGCGGATCAGGATCGCGTCCACGTCGGCGATCGCGGTGAGCAGCTCGGTGCGGTCGGCGCCGTTGCAGTGGCGGATCTCGAAGTCGGGGCCGAGGGCGTCGACGGTGGCGGGCGAGAGCTCTTCGGCAATCAGAACGACGCCGGTCTTCACAGTGGTCGCAGTGCTCACGACAGTGGGTCCTTAACTGTCCGGTTCCCCCGGGCACGTAGGTGGCGTGGAGGGCGGGGGAAGGTGGCATGCCGCGTAGGTAGACGCACGACGCTGTGGGCCTGACGCGCACTCGGAGTGTATCGACGGGCTGGATAGCGGGCTGCTCCCGTCCGGCGAAATCACCCGGACGAGAGCAGCCTACTTGTACAAGGGAGTTGCGGAATCGGAGCCGGCGGCGGAGCGGGTACCGGCCCGGAAGGGGGTCAGGCCTTCTCGTTGACCCAGCTCATCAGCGAACGCAGCTTCTTGCCGGTGGTCTCCAGCAGGTGGTCCTCGTCGGCCTTCTTGTACTCGTTGTACTTGGGCAGACCCGCCTTGTACTCGGCGATCCAGGTCTTGGCGAAGGTGCCGTCCTGGATCTCGGCGAGGACCTGCTTCATCGCGGCCTTGGTGTCGGCGGTGATGATCCGCGGGCCGGTGACGTAGTCGCCCCACTCGGCGGTCTCGGAGACCGACCAGCGCATCTTCTCCAGGCCGCCCTCGTACATCAGGTCGACGATGAGCTTCAGCTCGTGCAGGCACTCGAAGTAGGCGATCTCCGGCTGGTAGCCGGCCTCGACCAGGGTCTCGAACCCGGCCTTCACCAGGGCGGCGGTGCCACCGCAGAGGACGGCCTGCTCACCGAACAGGTCGGTCTCGGTCTCCTCGGTGAAGGTGGTCTTGATGACGCCGGCCTTGGTGGCGCCCAGGCCCTTGGCGTACGACAGCGCCAGGGCGAAGGCGTTGCCCGAGGCATCCTGCTCGACCGCGACGATCGCGGGGACGCCGCGGCCCTCCTCGTACTGGCGGCGGACCAGGTGGCCCGGGCCCTTCGGGGCGACCATGCAGACGTCGACGTCCGCCGGGGGCTTGATGAAGCCGTAGCGGATGTTCAGGCCGTGGCCGAAGAACAGGGCGTCACCGGCCTTCAGGTGCGGGGCGATGTCGGCCTCGTAGACGTCGGCCTGGATCGGGTCCGGGACGAGGATCATGATGACGTCGGCCTCGGCCGCCGCCTCGGCCGGGGTGACGACGCGCAGGCCGGCCTCCTCCGCCTTGGCACGGGAGGTGGACTCCGGCTTCAGGCCGACCCGGACGTCGGCACCGGAGTCGCGCAGCGACAGCGCGTGGGCGTGGCCCTGGCTGCCGTAGCCGATGACCGCGACCTTGCGGCCCTGGATGATGGACAGGTCGGCGTCGTCTTCGTAGAACAGCTCGGCCACGGGGGCACATCTCCTTGCGTGATGGTTGCCGGGTACGCGGTATTCACCGTATGCGGTACCGGCGGGGGTGTGGGTCTTCGCTTCGAAAGGTGAGACAGCGCGGGTTACGCGCTGCGGTCGAGGGCGCGCAGCGAGCGGTCCGTGATGGAGCGCGCGCCGCGGCCGATGGCGACCAGGCCGGACTGGACCAACTCCTTGATGCCGTAAGGCTCCAGCATCCGGAGCATGGCCTCCAGCTTGTCCGAACTGCCGGTGGCCTCGATGGTCACCGCTTCGGGCGACACGTCGACGGTCTTGGCACGGAAGAGCTGGACGATCTCGACGATCTGCGACCGGGTCTCGTTGTCGGCGCGGACCTTCACCAGGACCAGTTCCCGCTGGATCGCAGCGGACTGGTCGAGTTCGACGATCTTTATCACGTTCACGAGCTTGTTGAGCTGCTTGGTGACCTGTTCCAGCGGGAGGTCCTCGACGTTGACCACGATCGTCATCCGGGACACGTCCGGATGCTCGGTCGAGCCGACGGCGAGGGAGTCGATGTTGAAGCCCCGCCGGGAGAACAGGGCGGCGATGCGGGCGAGCACGCCGGGCTTGTTCTCGACCAGGACGGAGAGGGTGTGCTTGGACATGGGGTTCCTCAGTCGTTCCACAGTCGTTTCCGGAAGGGGGGTCAGTCGAGGTCGTCGCCGAAGTCGGGGCGCACGCCCTTGGCGAACTGGATCTCGTCGTTGCTGGTGCCGGCCGCGACCATCGGCCAGACCATGGCGTCCTGGTGGACGATGAAGTCGATGACCACCGGGCGGTCGTTGATCTCCATCGCCTGCTTGATGACCGCGTCGAGGTCCTCGGGGCGCTCGCAGCGCAGACCGACGCAGCCCATCGCCTCGGACAGCATGACGAAGTCGGGGATGCGGGTGCCCTGGGCCGGCGGCTCGATGCCGTCGTGGCCGGGGCCGGAGTGCAGCACCGTGTTGGAGTAGCGCTGGTTGTAGAACAGCGTCTGCCACTGCCGGACCATGCCCAGCGAGCCGTTGTTGATGACCGCGACCTTGATCGGGATGTCGTTCAGGGCGCAGGTGACCAGCTCCTGGTTGGTCATCTGGAAGCAGCCGTCGCCGTCGATGGCCCAGACCGCGCTCTCCGGACGGCCGGCCTTGGCGCCCATCGCCGCGGGGACGGCGTAGCCCATCGTCCCGGCGCCGCCCGAGTTGAGCCAGGTGCCCGGCTTCTCGAAGCGGATGAACTGCGAGCTCCACATCTGGTGCTGGCCCACGCCCGCGGCGTAGATCGCGTCGGGGCCGACCATCCGGCCGATCCGCTCGATGACCTGCTGCGGGGAGAGCTGCCCGTTCGGGGCCGGCTCGTAGCCGAGCGGGTAGGTCTTCTTCCACTCGTCGAGCCGCTCCCACCACTCGGTGTAGTCGCCCTTGTGGCCGGCGTCGAACTCGGCCTGGACGGCGACGATCAGGTCGGCGAGCACCTCGCGGGCGTCGCCGACGATCGGCACGTCCGCCGGGCGGTTCTTGCCGATCTCGGCCGGGTCGATGTCGGCGTGGACGACCTTGGCGTTGGGGGCGAAGCCGTCGAGCTTGCCGGTGACGCGGTCGTCGAAGCGGGCGCCGAGGGTGAACAGCAGGTCCGACTTCTGGAGCGCGGTGACCGCCGGGACGGAGCCGTGCATGCCGGGCATGCCCAGGTGCTGGGGGTGGCTGTCCGGGAAGGCGCCGAGCGCCATCAGGGTGGTGACCACCGGGGCACCGGTCAGCTCGGCGAGGATCCGCAGCTCGGCGGTGGCCCGCGCCTTGATCACGCCGCCGCCGACGTACAGCACCGGGCGCTTGGCGCCGACCAGCATCTTCGCGGCCTCGCGGATCTGCTTGGCGTGCGGCTTGGTCACCGGGCGGTAGCCGGGCAGGGCGGTCTCGACCGGCCAGCGGAAGGTGGTGGTCGCCTGGAGCGCGTCCTTGGCGATGTCGACCAGGACCGGGCCGGGGCGGCCGGTGGCGGCGATGTGGAAGGCCTCGGCGATCACCCGGGGGATCTCGGCCGGGTCGGTGACCAGGTAGTTGTGCTTGGTGATCGGCATCGTGATGCCGCAGATGTCCGCCTCCTGGAAGGCGTCGGTGCCGATCGCCTTGGAGGAGACCTGGCCGGTGATCGCGACGACCGGCACCGAGTCCATGTACGCGTCGGCGATCGGGGTGACCAGGTTGGTCGCACCCGGGCCGGAGGTCGCCATGCAGACCCCGACCCGTCCGGTGGCCTGGGCGTAACCGGTGGCGGCGTGACCGGCGCCCTGCTCGTGCCGGACCAGGATGTGGCGCACCTTGACGGAGTCCATCAGGGGGTCGTACGCGGGAAGGATGGCCCCGCCCGGAATGCCGAAGACGGTGTCCGCGCCCACGGCCTCCAGCGAGCGGATGAGCGACTGGGCGCCGGTCATGGTCTCGACGACGTGCTGGGGAGCGGGAGCGTTGGCGGCCGGGTTGTCCCCGCGGCGGGGGGATGCGGCGTGCTCGGTCATCTGCCTGTCTCTTCTCGGGTTTTGCCGACCCGGTGCTGCGGGCCCCGTGCTGCGAGGGTGGGGTCCCGGTCCGGGGCGAGCGCCGGCTCTGCCTCAATCGTCCCGCTCGATCCGACAAATCGGACCTGTTCGGGCGGCCGAGGCCAGGGGTCTTGCGGAGGTGGAACAGCGTCAGTGCAACAAAAAACCCCTCGTGCCCAAGGGCATGCGAGGGGTGGCGCGTCGGTCTGTCACGAGCAGGGCGTACGAGCCCACTCAGCCGACGCGCCCGCCAAGTACGAGAATTCGGGTGCGCATGGCAACGACCTTCCTCCCGTGCGGGGCGACGTGTCAAGCAGGCGGGATGACCGTCTCGCCATGCGGACCTCCCGACGGACCAGTAACGGCACGGTGTTCGGGCAGGTCAGGGCCGCCGTGGTGATGTGCGCCACGTCCCGGCGCGGCGTCCGTGCGGCCGTTCGTCCGGCCACTCGTCCGGGTGTCGTCGTCGGCGGGCGGGTACGGGCGGCGGCGGGCCGGGGGCGGGCCCGCGGGGGCGGGCGGCGGGTCGGCCGGGGCCGGCAGCGGGTAGCCGCGGCGGGCCAGCGCCCGGCGCAGCCGGGGCTCGTCGAGCGGCGGGGCGAAGGCCGAGCCCTGGGCCTGACCGCAGCCCAGCTCCTGCAGCGCGACGACCTGGCGGGGCAGGTCCACCCCCTCGGCGGCGGTGGCCATCCCGAGGTCGCGGCCGAGCCGCAGCGCGTGCCCGGCGAGGGTGCGGCTGAGCGGGGACTCCCCGAGGTCCTGGACGAGCGTGCGGTCCAGCTTGAGCCCGTCCAGCGGCAGCCGGGCGAGGGCGCCGAGCGAGCCGCCGCCGGCGCCGTACCCGGCCAGCCAGGTGGAGACGCCCAGCCCGCGCAGGGCGGTGAGCCGGCGGCCGAGTTCGTCGGCGAGCGAGTCCGGGCCCATCCGGGCCACCTCGATCACCAGTTCGTCGGCCGGCAGCCCGCTGTCCCGCAGCGCCGCGGCCACCGTCTCGTACAGGCCGGGCGAGCAGAGCCGCTCCACGGAGAGCCGGACGGCCACCGGGACGGACTCCGGCGTGCCCCGGCCCCTGCCCGGCAGGCCGCGCCGCTCGACGGCCGCGCTGACCGCCTCCAGGACCAGCCAGCGGGAGAACCGGGTGGCCGCGTCGCCGTGCTCGGTCGAGCGCAGGAACTCGGCCGGGGTGAGCAGCAGGCCGCCCACCGAGCGCCAGCGGGCCTGCGCCTCGACGCCGGTCACCGCACCGCTGCGCAGGTCCACCACGGGCTGGTGGAGCAGGGTGAAGCCGCCCTCCCGGACGGCCAGTCGCAGCCGTTCCTCCAGTTCGGTGCGGCGTTCCAGGTCGGCCCGCATCGCGGGGGTGTAGAGCACCACCCGGCCCTTGCCCTCGGACTTGGCCCGGTACATCGCGAGGTCGGCGTTGCGCATCAGCTCGTCGGCGACGGCTCTGGGGTCGGCCGCCGGGCCGCGCTCAGGAGTGCCGAAGGCGATGCCGATGCTGGCGGCGACGCTGAGTTCGGCGCCGCCGATCCAGTACGGCTCGGAGAGCGCCAGGCGCAGCCGCTCGGCCAGCTCCTGGACCTGGAGGCGGCCGAGCGGGCCGCAGACCAGCGCGGCGAACTCGTCGCCGCCGAAGCGGGCGACGGTGTCCCCGCAGCGGACGGCGCTCTGGAGCCGGCGGGCGGCCTGCACCAGCAGTTCGTCGCCGACCTGGTGCCCGGCGGTGTCGTTGACCGCCTTGAAGCCGTCCAGGTCGAGGAAGAGCACCGCGATCCCGGCGCCCGTCTCGTCGCCCTGCTGGCCGCGGGAGCCGAGGGCGGCCCGCAGCCGCTGGGTGAACAGTGCCCGGTTGGGCAGGTCGGTGAGCGGGTCGTGGAAGGCGTTGTGCTGCAGCTGGGCCTGGAGCATGACGCGTTCGGTGACGTCGCGGCTGTTCAGCAGCAGGCCGTCGCGGTGTCTGCTGACGGTGGACTCGACGTGCAGCCACTCGCCGGCGCCGGAGCTGATCCGGCACTCGACCCGGGCCGAGGGCTCGGCGGTGCCGGGGCCGCGGTGGGCGGTGAGCCGGACCCTGGCGAGGTAGCGGCGGACCTCGGAGAGCACCCGGCCGACGTCCTCGGGGTGGACCAGGTCCAGCAGGTTGCCGCCGACCAGTTCCTCCGGATCCCGCCCGTAGACGCCGAGCGCGGCCGGGGAGACGTAGGAGAGCACGCCGTTGGCGCCGGCGATCATGATGACGTCGCTGGAGCCCTGCACCAGGGAGCGGAAGTGCGCCTCCTTGTGGGCGAGTTCCTGGGCCAGCGACAGGTTGTCCAGGAGCATCACGCCCTGCCGCAGGATCAGCGCCAGTCCGACGGTGCAGGCCGCCGCGGCCACCACGCGGTCCAACTCCCGCCCGCCGAGCGCGTTGTAGAGGATGCCGGCGGTGCAGACCGCGGCGGCCGCGTACGGGGTCAGCGCGCTGAAGGTGGTGGCCACCCGGCGGTGCGGCAGCCCGCCGGCCGAGGGGTGCTCGCGCAGCGGACGGCGCCAGCGCGGCGACCACGGCGCCCAGCCCAGCAGCAGGCTGCCGGCGAACCAGCCGGCGTCCAGCAGTTCGCCCGAGTGGTAGCCGCTGCGCAGCTCCGGGGAGGTGAACAGGGCGTCGCAGGTAACGGTGACGGCGAGCGCCACCATCGCCGTGTGCACCGCCGCCCGGTTGCCGTCCCGGCCGCGGAAGCGCAGCCCGACCACCAGGCTGACCAGCAGGATGTCCAGTACCGGGTAGGCCAGGTTGAGGGCCAGGCGCAGCGGTGAGCAGTCCTCGCCGGCCGCGATCCGGCCGAGCGCCAGGCTCCAGCTGAGGGTGAACAGCGAGCCGGCGATCAGCCAGCCGTCGAGCAGCAGGCAGAGCCAGCCGGCCGCCGTGCGCGGGTGTTGGGCGAGCACCAGGACGCCGGTGATGGCGAGCGGGGCGAAGAGCAGGAAGGCGTACTCGGCGAGCGAGTCCCGGGGCAGCGCGGTGCGCACGACCAGCTCGTACCAGCCCCAGGTGCCGTTGCCGAAGGCGACCATGAGCGAGGAGAGGCCGAACAGCAGCCAGGCCGGGCGGGCGTGCCCGCCGACCGTGCAGCCGTACACCAGACAGGACAGTGCGGCCGCCAGGGCCGCTGCGGCCAGTCCGAAGTCGCCCATGAAGACGGACAGTTGGCGCGATCCCCAGCCGACGGAGGCGCCCGCGGCGTAGGCCAGGCAGAGCCCGCCCAGGACGAGCCCGGGCAGGGCCCGGCTGGTTCTGAGCCGGCACATCGCGCCCCGGCGGGCGGGCGCGGGCACGTCGACGGCGGACGTGTCGGTGTGCGGCGCGTCCGGCCGTCCGGTTCCGGGCAGCACCGTTTCGGTGGAGCTCACGAGGCCTCTCCCCCTCCGGCCCGGGGCCTCGCGCCCCGGCCACGGGCCACCGGCCGCGCACCTCTCGGACGTACGCGATGGCCTGGCGCCCCGTCAGGACGGCGGCCCAGGGGGTGGACGGCCTGCCGGTCGCCGCACCGTACCGATGCTCCCAAAATGGACCCTACACCAATTCCGTCACTCAATGACACGCACACTCAACTTAGAGTAATGGCGAAAGGGTGGGGAAATGCCCCCGATTCCTACGGATCGGCCCGGTTGGCGGCGGCGCGCGGACGGGGGCTCACGCGGCGCGCACGGGAGCACGCGGCGGCGCCCGAACACCGGTGCCAGGACGGACACACGGCGGACCCGGGCCGGCCGAAGCCGGTCCGGGTCCGTGGGGCGCCTGTTCAGCGGCCCGAGGGGGCCAGATCGTCCGGGAACAGCCGCAGCCGGTGCGCCAGCGCGGCCGCCTCGCCGCGACCGCCGACGGCGAGCTTGCCCAGGATGTTGGAGACGTGCACGCTCGCGGTCTTCGGAGAGATGTACAGCTCCTCGGCGATCTGCCGGTTGGTCCAGCCGCGCGCGAGGAGTCGGAGCACGTCCCGTTCACGGGGGGTGAGGTTGAAGGAGTCCCCGGCGGCCGGGGCCGGCACCGTGGCCGTCCGCTCGGCCGGGGCGAGGCTCAGCCCGGCCCGCTCGGCCAGCGCGGCGATCTGCCCGCCGAGCAGCCGGTCGTCCCGGACGGCCGCCAGTTCGGCCGCCTCGCGCAGCAGTTCGGCGCCGGCCTCGCGCCGCCCGGCCTGCACCTCGGTCTCGCCGGCCCGCAGCAGGGCGAGCGCCAGCGGGTAGGGCAGGCCGGTCGGCCGCAGCGCCTCGACCGCGGCGGCCCACTCCTGCGCGGTGTCCGCGCCCTCGGCACGGGCCAGTTCGGCCTCCAGCAGCCGGGCCCAGCCGTGGTGCAGCGGCGCCCTGGGCCGCAGCCCGGCGGCGGCCCGGTCGATCGCGGCCAGCGCCTGCGCCCGGCCCGCCTCGGCCTGCGGCAGGCCCCGGCTGTCCGCCTCCACCCCGGCGGCCTCGGCCAGCAGCGGGTAGACGTCGGACTCGTGGCCGAGCCGGCCCTCCTCCTCCAGCGCGGCGAGCAGCTCGGCCCGGGCCTCCAGCGGTCGGCCGCCGAGCGCCGCGAGCCGCACCGCGAGCCGGCTGATCGGCACGCTGTGCTGGACCTGGCCGACCCGGTTGGCCGCCCGGGCCTGCGCCAGCATGGTCGCCGCGGTGGCCAGGTCCCCCTTGAGCAGGGCGAGTTCGCCGCGCATCCGGTCCAGGAACTCGGCGTGGGTGCCGCTCAGGCTGGTCAGCTCCCAGCCGGCGAGCACCTCGGCGGCCTCCCCGACCCGCCCGAGGTCGGTCAGCGCCTCGACCAGGTTGCCGGTCAGGATGGTGCCGATGTTGCGCAGCAGGCCGTTGCCGTCCGCGAACTCCAGGCCCTCCCGGGCCAGCCGGACCGCGTCCTCGGGCCGCCCCAGCCCGCGCTGCATGCTGGCCAGGTTGTTGATGCCGCGCAGCAGCAGGTCGGGCACGCCCAGCCGGCGGGCCCGTTCGACCGCCCCGGCGAGCTCGGCCAGCCCGCCCTCGGCGTCGCCCTGCACGTCGTAGCGCAGGCCGCCGAGGGTCATCCGGGCGTGCACCTCGACCGAGTGCGCGCCCACCTCCTGGGCGATCCGGATCGCCCGCTCGGCCAGCTCGATCGCCTCGGGGGTGGGCTTCTTGAGCATCGCCGTCCCGGCGCCGAGCGCGAGCACCTCGGCCTGGACCGCGGTCGGCGGCAACTGCTCCACCAGCCGCAGCGCGTGCGCGATCTCCGCCTCGTCGCCGGAGCGGCGCAGGCTGCCCAGCATCCGGGCCCGGTTGATCCGGAACCAGGCCGCGCGCACCGGGTGCTGCGTCTCGTCGACCAGCCGCAGTCCGCGCTTGGCCAGGCTCAGGCCGCGCTCGCGGTCGCCGCAGCGCCGGGCCGCGACCACCGCCTCGGCCAGCACGTCCTCCAGCTGGATCCGGTCGCACTCCGGGTCCGCGGCGTTGTGGTCGCGGGAGCCGGGCGGGTAGGTCTCGGCCCAGTCGTACGGGCGCAGGGTGTGTGCCAGGACCTCCTCGGAGACCAGGTCCCACAGCTCCAGGGCCCGCTCCAGCATGCCGAGCTGCTCGGCGAAGGCGTTGCGGCGCCGGGCCGCCCGGGCGGCGTCCAGGGCCGTCGGCAGGGCGCGGGCCGGATCGTGCGCGTGGTACCAGTAGTTGGCCAGCCGGGCGGCCAGCGCGTCGCCCGGGACGAGCTGCGGCTCGGCCTCCACGGCGAGCGCGAACTTCCGGTTGATCCGGTGCCGTTCGCCGGGCAGCAGGTCGTCCGAGACCGCCTCGCGGACCAGCGCGTGGCGGAAGCGGTAGCCCTCGCCCTCGCTGTCCGGGCGCAGGATGTTGGCGCCGACGGCCGCCCTCAGCGCCTCGATCAGCGCCTCCTCGTCGTCGTCCAGGACGGCGGCCAGCAGGGCGTGTTCGACGTGCGAGCCGCCCTCGGCGGCGATCCGCACCACCTTCTGGGCCTCCTCGTCCAGGCCCTCGACGCGCACCAGCAGGATGTCCCGCAGCGAGTCGGTCAGCCCGGCGCCGCAGCCGTCCTCGAAGGCGGTGGCCAGCTCCTCGACGAAGAACGGGTTCCCCTCCGAGCGGCGGTGGATGCGGTCCACCAGCTGGCGGTCGGGGGCGGCGGTACCGAGGATGCCGGCCAGCTGGGCGGCCACCTCGCGGCGGTCGAACCGGGCCAGCTCCAGCCGCTGGACGGTGCGCAGCCGCTCGAGCTCGGCCAGGAAGGGGCGCAACGGGTGCCGGCGGTGCAGGTCGTCGGTGCGGTAGGTGGCGACCAGCAGCACCCGGGACCGGTGCAGGGTGCGCACCAGGAAGGCGAGCAGCTCGCGGGTGGAGCGGTCGGACCAGTGGAGGTCCTCGACGGCGAGGACGAGGGTACGCTCCGCGCCGAGCCGTTCGAACAGCCTCGCGGTGTGCTCGAACAGCCGGGCCCGGCTGTACTCGTCGTTGGGTTCGCCGTCCACCTCGCCGAACTCGGAGAGCAGCCGGGCCAGATGCCCCTCGCTGCCGGCCGCGGCGGCCTCCAGCTCGGCACCCAGCGAGCGGTGCAGTCTGCGCAGGGCGGCGGCCAGCGGCGCGTACGGCAGGCCCTCGGCGCCGACCTCCAGACAGCTGCCGAGCGAGGTGACCGCCCCTCGGGCGGCCGCCCGCTCCAGGAACTCCTCCAGCAGCCGGGTCTTGCCGACCCCCGCCTCGCCGCCGATCAGCACGGCCTGCGGGCTTCCGGTGCCCGCGCGGCGCAGCGCGTCGGTCAGCTCGGTGATCTCGCTGCCGCGGCCGACGAAGACGGGGCTGACCGATGTCTGCTGCATGGAGGCGAGCATGCCATAGCCGGTGGGGCCCGGCCGAGGGGTTATCTCCCCTGGCGAACGGGGGAAAGTGCCCGAACGCCCGGAGGGGGAGACGCTCACTCGCAGCGTCTCCCCCTCCGGAGCTCCTTCGGCACCGTCGTGGTGCCGCACCGTCAGCATTCGGGCCGACGCACGGGGCGCCGCTGGAAGCGGGCGGCCACCGGGCGCTGCCGCAGTCGGCGGGCCTCCTTGGCCTCGCGCACCAGGCGCTCGTGCTCGGCGCGGGCCACGAGCTCGTGGGCCTGTTGCTGGAAGGTCTGGTACTCGATCATTTCCGGTTCCCCCTGTGGGCTTCGCCGTGCTCCGCTGTTTCCCTGACGAGTAAGAGCTTCCTCCGCCAGTGGGGGGTGCCGCATCGGGAGCGTGCCCCATCTTCCGGGGCCGGGATGCCTTAGATCGGGCGCCGAGAAAGGTTTAAGGCCCCATCCCACCCAGATACATAGGTGAGATGGGGCCTTAGGCCTTACTTAGAGGGCCTTAGATGCCTTAGTTGCCTTAGGAAGCCAGCTTCTCCAGGATCAGGTCCTTCACCCGGGCGGCGTCGGCCTGGCCACGGGTGGCCTTCATGACCGCACCGACCAGCGCGCCCACGGCCTGGACCTTGCCGTCGCGGATCTTGGCGGCGATCGCCTCGTTCTCGGCGATGGCCTGGTCGACGGCGGCGCCCAGCGCGGAGTCGTCCGAGACCACGGCCAGGCCGCGCTTCTCGACGATCCCGTCCGGCTCGCCCTCGCCGGCCAGCACGCCCTCGATGACCTGGCGGGCCAGCTTGTCGTTGAGCTTGCCCTCGGCGACCAGCGCGGCGACCCGGGCGACCTGCACCGGGGTGATCGGCTGCTCGCTCAGCTCGGTGCCGGTCTCGTTGGCGCGACGGGCCAGCTCGCCCATCCACCACTTGCGGGCCTGGTCGGCCGGGGCACCGGCCGCGATGGTCTCCTGGATCGGGCCCACCGCACCGGCGTTGAGCACCGACTGCATGTCCTTGTCGGACAGGCCCCACTCGGCCTGCAGCCGGGCGCGGCGCACCCGCGGCAGCTCGGGCAGGGCGGCCCGCAGCTCCTCGACCCACTCGCGGGAGGGGGCCACCGGCACCAGGTCCGGCTCGGGGAAGTAGCGGTAGTCCTCGGCGTTGTCCTTGATCCGGCCCGAGGTGGTGCTGCCGTTGTCCTCGTGGAAGTGGCGGGTCTCCTGGACGATGGTGCCGCCGTCGGTCAGCACGGTGGCGTGCCGCTGGATCTCGAACCGGGCGGCCCGCTCCACGCTGCGCAGCGAGTTGACGTTCTTGGTCTCCGAGCGGGTGCCGAAGGTCTCGGTGCCGTTCGGGCGCAGCGACAGGTTGACGTCGCAGCGCATCTGGCCCTTGTCCATCCGGGCCTCGGAGACGCCGAGCGAGCGGATCACCTCGCGCAGCTCGGCGACGTACGCCTTGGCGACCTCGGGGGCGCGCTCGCCGGCGCCGACGATCGGCTTGGTGACGATCTCGATCAGCGGGATGCCGGCCCGGTTGTAGTCGAGCAGCGAGTGGGTGGCGCCGTGGATGCGACCGGTGGCCCCGCCGACGTGGCTGGACTTGCCGGTGTCCTCCTCCATGTGGGCGCGCTCGATCTCCACCCGGAAGGTCGAACCGTCCTCCAGCTGCACGTCGAGGTAGCCGTTGAAGGCGATCGGCTCGTCGTACTGCGAGGTCTGGAAGTTCTTGGGCATGTCCGGGTAGAAGTAGTTCTTCCGCGCGAACCGGCACCACTCGGCGATCTCGCAGTTCAGCGCCAGGCCGATCTTGACGGCCGACTCCACGCCCACCGCGTTGACCACCGGCAGCGAGCCCGGCAGGCCCAGGCAGGTCGGGCAGGTCTGGCTGTTCGGCTCGGCACCCAGCTCGGTCGAGCAACCGCAGAACATCTTGGTCTTGGTGCCCAGCTCGACGTGGACCTCAAGGCCCATCACCGGGTCGTACGACGCGAGAGCGTCCTCGTAGGAGACCAGGTTCATGACGCTCACAGCGTCCCTTCGTTCAAAAAGACTGTGGGAGGTACGGGCCCGGCCGCCGCTCGCGCGGGGCCGGGCTGGGGCGTGTCCCGCGGGTCCTTGCCGGGTGCGCGACCGGGCCCGCGGGACACGCCCGGGGCGCTCAGCCCAGCAGCACGTCGTCGGAGCCCAGCTGACGCAGCTCCCGCACCAGCAGGGCCGTGCCGGTGATCAGCGCGGCCGCGCCGACCAGGGCGTTCACCAGCTTGAGGGTGTCGCTCTCCTCGCGGGCCTTGCGGACGTCCTTGGCGACGGAGATCGCGCCGAACGCGCTGGTGCCGATGGACAGCCACAGGCCGGGCTTGCTGTGCTTCCACCCCTTGAGCGAAGCGGACTGGGCCTTGGCCTTCTCGATCTTGCTCACAGTGCCGGTGCCTCCTCCAGCAGGGTGTGCCCCCACTTGTCGTTGAGTGCGGCCTCGACGGCGCCGCCCACGCGGTACAGGCGGTCGTCCGCCATCGCGGGTGCGATGATCTGGAGGCCGACCGGGAGATTGTCCTCCGGCGCCAGGCCCACCGGCAGCGACATGGCCGCGTTGCCCGCCAGGTTCGACGGAATCGTGCACAGGTCGGCCAGGTACATCGCCATCGGGTCGTCGGCGCGCTCGCCGATCGGGAAGGCGGTGGTCGGCGTGGTCGGCGAGACCAGGACGTCCACGCCCGCGAAGGCCGCGTCGAAGTCGCGCGAGATCAGCGTGCGGACCTTCTGGGCCGAGCCGTAGTAGGCGTCGTAGTAGCCCGAGGACAGCGCGTAGGTGCCCAGGATGATGCGGCGCTTGACCTCGTCGCCGAAGCCGGCCTCACGGGTCAGGGCGGTGACCTCCTCGGCCGAGCGCGAGCCGTCGTCGCCGACCCGCAGGCCGTAGCGCATCGCGTCGAAGCGGGCCAGGTTGGAGGAGCACTCGCTCGGCGCGATCAGGTAGTACGCCGGCAGCGCCAGGGTGAAGGACGGGCAGGAGACCTCGACGACCTCGGCGCCCAGCTGGCGCAGCAGCTCCACCGACTCGTTGAAGCGCTGCATCACGCCGGCCTGGTAGCCCTCGCCGGCGAACTCCTTGACCACGCCGATCCGCATGCCGCGGATGTCGCGCATCTTCGCGGCCTCGACCACGGCCGGGACGGGCGCGTCGATCGAGGTGGAGTCCAGCGGGTCGTACCCGGCGATGGCCTCGTGCAGCAGGGCCGCGTCCAGCACGGTGCGGGCGCACGGGCCGCCCTGGTCCAGGCTGCTGGAGAAGGCGACCAGGCCGTAGCGGGACACCGAGCCGTAGGTCGGCTTGACGCCGACGGTGCCGGTGACGGCGCCGGGCTGGCGGATCGAGCCGCCGGTGTCGGTGCCGATCGCCAGCGGGGCCTCGAAGGCGGCCAGCGCGGCGGCCGAACCGCCGCCGGAGCCGCCGGGGATGCGGGAGAGGTCCCACGGGTTGCCGGTCACGCCGTACGCGGAGTTCTCGGTGGAGGAGCCCATCGCGAACTCGTCCATGTTGGTCTTGCCGAGGATGACCACGCCGGCGTCCTTGAGACGGCTGGTCAGCGTGGCGTCGTACGGCGGGATCCAGCCCTCGAGCATCTTCGAGCCACAGGTGGTCGGGATGCCCTTGGTGGTGAACACGTCCTTGAGCGCGAGCGGGACGCCGGCCAGCGGGCCCAGCTCCTCGCCCTTGGCGCGCTTGTCGTCGACGGCCTTGGCCGCGGCCAGCGCGCCCTCGGTGTCGACGTGCAGGAAGGCGTTGACCTTCTCGTCGACCGCGGCGATGCGGTCCAGGTGCGCCTGCGCGACCTCGACGGCCGACACCTCACCCTTGGCGACGGCGCTCGCGGTCTCGGCCGCGGTGTAGCGAATCAGCTCGGTCATCTCGCTCAGTCCTCCCCGAGGATCTGCGGCACACGGAAACGCTGCTCCTCGGCGGCGGGGGCGCCGGACAGCGCCTGCTCCGGGGTGAGCGACGGCCGCACCTCGTCCGCACGCATGACGTTGGTCAGCGGCAGCGGGTGGGAGGTCGGCGGGACGTCCTGTCCGGCGACCTCGGAAACGCGGGCGACCGCGCCGATGATCACGTCGAGCTGCTCGGCGAAGTGGTCCAGCTCTTCGGGCTTCAGCTCAAGACGCGACAGCCGGGCGAGGTGGGCGACCTCCTCGCGCGTGATGCCAGGCATGCAGCGATCCTCAGGGTGAGTTCTGGTGAGACCCGGCGGTGCCTTGCGAGCGGTGCCGGGCCCGGGCAGGAGCAGCCGGGTTCGGCGCTCCGTCCTCATGGTCTTTGGACCCCATCCTATGGGGCCCGTCCCCCGCCCCGGCCAACGAGTGAGCCGCGGCGCCCGTCACCGGGCCTCCCCGGGTCGCGCCGCGGCGTCCGGGCGGGCTTCCCGGGACCGCGGCGCGGCGGACCACCGGGGCCGCGCCGCGGGCTACTGCGGCCGGGGGCGGGCCCAGCCCTGCGGCTTGATCTCCCGGTGCGCGGCCTGCACCACCTGGGCCACCGGCGGCAGCGTGGGCGGGATGACCGGCGGCCGGACCGGCGGGAGCGTCGGCGGCAGCACCGGCGGCCTGGCCGCCTGGGCGACCGGCCTGGCGCTCTGGGCCGGCTGGAAGCCCGCGTGCAGCTGGGGCGGCACGCCGCACCGCTCCACCGGCGGCGCGCCGGTGCGGTGCACCCGCAGCCAGGCGGTGGCCTGCTCGGCCGGCAGCGCGGCCGACACCAGCCAGCCCTGGACGGCGTCCACGCCCATGCAGTGCAGCCGCTCCCAGGTCTCGTCGTCCTCGACGCCCTCGGCGACCACGGTCAGGCCCAGCGAGTGGGCGAGCTCCACCGAGCAGCGGACCACCGCCGCGTCGTGGTCGTCGGCGACCATCCGGGAGACGAAGGAGCGGTCGATCTTCAGCTCGCCGACCGGAAGGCTGCGCAGCCGCACCAGCGAGGAGTGCCCGGTGCCGAAGTCGTCCAGGGACATCCCGACGCCGTAGCCGCGCAGCTCGGCCAGGGTGTCGGCGGCCCGCCGGGAGTCGTCCAGCAGCAGCCGCTCGGTGATCTCCAGCTGGAGCGCGTGGGCCGGCACCTGGTGGCGCACGAGGTGGCCGGCCACCCGCTGGGCGAAGCCGGGGTTGAGCACGTCGCGCGGCGAGACGTTGACCGCGACCTGCACCTGGAGGCCCTGTTCGCGCCAGTACGCGAGCTGGCCGACGGCCGCCTCCAGCACGTAGTCGGTGAGCCGGGGCATCAGGCCGCTGGACTCGGCGAGCCCGACGAACTCGTCCGGCGAGACCTTCCCCTGGCCGGGCCGCTCCCAGCGCAGCAGCGCCTCCAGGCCGACCACCCGGCCGTCGAAGGCCACCTTCGGCTGGTAGTGCAGCTGCACCTCGCCGGTCTCCAGCGCCCGGCGCAGGTCCCCCAGCAGTCCGATCCGGTACGGCGTGTCGGCGTCCTGGGTCTCGTCGTACTGGGCGACGCCGCTGCATCCGCGCTGGGCGTGGCCCATCGCGACGTCGGCCCGGCGCAGCAGGGCCTCGGCGTCCTGGGCGTGCTGGGGGTAGACGCAGACGCCGCCGCTGGCCTCCAGGACGAGCAGCAGCCCGTCCAGCCGGATCGGGGCGGCCAGTTCGGCGATCAGCGCCTTGGCGACCCGCTCCAGGCTGTCCGGGCAGTTGATGCCGGGCAGCAGGACGGCGAACTCGTCGCCGCCCATCCGGGCCACCATCGGGCGGCCGCGGCGGTAGTGCCGGGGCAGGCCGGCGAAGACGTCGTCGATGGACTCCCGGGTGGCGCTGCCGGCCGGGCCGCCGGAGCGCAGGGCCCGGTGCAGCCGGCGGGCGATGTGAACCAGCAGCCGGTCACCGGCCGTATGACCGAGTGTGTCGTTGAGTGATCGGAACCGATCGAGGTCAAGCAGGATGAGACCGACGCTGTAGCCCTCCTCGCACTCCGCGATCGCCTCCTGGGCGGCCAGCAGCAGGGCCTGACGGTTGGGCAGGTCCGTCAGCGGGTCGGTCAGCTGGTCGCGGGCGCGGTCCCGGGCGATCCGCCAGGCCGCCACCAGCACCGCCAGGGGCACCGCGAACAGCGGCAGCAGCTCGGGTTCGTACCGGTAGACCAGGACGGCCAGCGGGATGAGCGGCGCTGCTCCGGCCAGCAGCACGCCGAGCAGCAGGACCGCACCCGCCACCCCCTGCGGCGGGCGTGTGGGCGCACCGCCGGTCGTACGATCCATAAGCCCTGTCCTCCGTCGGGCCCGCCCCGTCAGGCCGCCTTACGGTGAGGCACCGTGCCGGTACCGACAGCTGCCGGGCATGGAGCGACCCCGAGGAGCACCGGCCCAGCCGGTGCCCCCACCCCTGCTGACACTCTGTTGCGCTCCAGGGTAAGCCGGTGTCCACCCGGTGGGCAGACTTTCGGACAACCGGAAACGCGCCACCGCTCTCGGGTGCCGCACAGTGACACAATGCCCGCTTTCACTCTGCGGCACCCGGTGACGTTGCATCAGGACGATAACAACACCGATCCGGTCACGGACCGCTCGGGTCCGCTCCGGGTCAGTCCTCGACGGGCTCCTTCTTCGCCTCCCCGGCCTCCTCCGGCTCCGGAAGTCCCAGGTGGGCACGGGCGGCGGACGGCCCGTCGGCGAGCAGGACGGCGAATCCGGCGTCGTCCAGAACCGGCAGGCCGAGCTGAACAGCCTTGTCGTACTTGGACCCAGGGTTGTCACCAGCGACCACAAAATCGGTCTTTTTCGAAACCGAGCCGGTCACCTTCGCTCCGCGCGACGTCAGCGCCTCCTTGGCGCCGTCCCGGGTGTGGCCGGCCAGGGTGCCGGTCACCACGACGGTCAGGCCCTCCAGCGGGCGCTCCGCCTCCTCCTCGTCCGCGAACTCCTCGGTGAAGCGGACACCGGCCGCCTTCCAGCTCTCCAGGATGTTCCGGTGCCACTCCTCCGCGTGCCACTCCCTGATCGAGCGGGCGATGATCGGGCCGACCCCCTCGACGGCCGCCAGCTGCTCCTCGCTCGCCTCGAAGATCTTCTCCAGGTCGCGGAACTCCCGGGCCAGCGCCTGCGCGGCGACCGGGCCGACGTGCCGGATCGACAGGCCGTTGACGAACCTCCAGAGCGGCCGCGTCTTCGCCGCCTCCAGGTTGTCGATCAGGGCCTGGAGCGACTTCTTCGGCTCGCCCTTGGTGGTGGCGAAGAAGAAGACCTCCTTCTCCTTGCCCGTCTTGTCGTCCGGCTTCGGCATGCCGGTCTTCGGGTCCCGGACCAGCACCTTGATCGGCAGCAGCTTCTCCTGCGTCAGCCCGAAGATGTCCGCCTCGTTCCGCACCGGCGCCTCGGCCGGCTCCAGCGGCTGGGTCAGCGCGGTGGCCGCGACGTAGCCGAGCCCCTCCACGTCCAGGCACTGCCGACCGCCGAGGAAGGCGATCCGCTCCCGGATCTGGGCCGGGCACAACCGCGCGTTCGGACAGCGCAGGTCGATGTCCCCCTCGGACATCGGCCGCAGCTCGCTGCCGCACTCCGGGCAGTGCGAGGGCATCACGAAGGCCTGCTCGGTGCCGTCCCGCAGGTCGTAGACCGGGCCGAGGATCTCCGGGATGACGTCGCCGGCCTTGCGCAGCACGATGGTGTCGCCGAGCAGCACGTCCTTGGCCTTGACGACGTCCTGGTTGTGCAGCGTCGCGTACTGCACCATCGAGCCGGCCACCTTCACCGGCTCGGCCAGCACCGCGTACGGGGTGGCCCGGCCGGTGCGCCCGATGCCGACCTTGATCTCGGCCAGCTTGCCGGTGACCTCCTCCGGCGGGTACTTCCAGGCGATCGCCCAGCGCGGGGACTTGGAGGTGGCGCCGAGCCGGCCCTGCAGGGCGATCTCGTCCACCTTCACCACGACGCCGTCGATCTCGTGCTCGACCGAGTGCCGCTGCTCGCCGAAGTGCGCGATGAAGGCCCGCACCTCGGCGAGCGTCTTCACCACCTTGTTGTGGCGGGCGGTGGGCAGGCCCCAGTCGTGCAGCAGCCGGTAGGCGTGCGACTGGTTGTCGATGTCGAAGCCGACCCGGGCGCCGATGCCGTGCACCACCATGTGCAGCGGGCGGGAGGCGGTGACGTGCGGGTCCTTCTGGCGCAGCGAACCGGCGGCGGCGTTGCGGGGGTTCATGAACAGCCGGATCATCGCCCGGGGCCGCTTGCCCTCCTTGGCGCGCTCCTCGTTCTCCTGCCGGCGGCGCTCGTTCTCCTCCGCGAAGGAGGCGTTGAGCGCGTCGAAGGCCTCGGTCGGGAAGTAGACCTCGCCGCGGATCTCCACCAGCTCGGGGACGTCGTCGCCCTTGAGCTGGTGCGGGATCTCCTTGATGGTGCGGACGTTGGGGGTGATGTCCTCGCCGACCCGGCCGTCGCCGCGCGTCGCCGCCTGCGTCAACTGGCCGTTCTCGTACGTGAGGTTGACGGCCAGGCCGTCCACCTTGAGCTCGCACAGGTAGTGGTAGTCGATGCCGTGCAGCTCGGTGGCGACCCGCTCGGCCCAGGCGGCCAGCTCCTCGTCGTCCATCGCGTTGTCCAGGCTGAGCAGCCGCTCGCGGTGCTCGACCTCGGCGAACAGCCCGGTGGCCGCGCCGCCGACCCGCTGCGTCGGCGAGTCCGGGGTGACCAGGGCCGGGTGCTCGGCCTCGATCCCCTCCAGCTCCCGCATCAGCGCGTCGAACTCGGCGTCGCTGACGACCGGCGCGTCCTGCTCGTAGTACCGGGCCCGGTGGTCGGTGATCTCCTGCGCCAGCTCGGCGTGCCGCCCGCGCACCTCCGCCGGGACGTCCTCCCAGCCCTCGACAGCCGTCACCGCAAGCCCTCCTGCATTCTCATTCCGGGTTGTCCACCAGGCTCTGCGCCGCCCGCACCGCGGAGGACAGCGCCCTGCGCGCGTACGCCGGGGAGGCCCCGGCCAGTCCGCAGGTCGGCGTCACCAGCACGCGGCGGCCCAGCAGCTCCGGGGCGAACCCGAGCCTGCGCCACAGGGTCCTGACACCCTGGACACTACCGGCAGGGTCGGACACCGCCTGGTCAACGGCGGGGACGACACCGGCGAGGATCATCGTGCCGCCCTCCACGGCCTCGCCGAGATCGTCGTCCTGGCGCTCGGTGAGGAGGGAGAAGTCGAGCGAGATCCCGGCGACGCCGGCGCGGCGCAGCAGCGGGACCGGGACGTCCGGGGCGCAGCTGTGCACCACCACGGGCGCGTCGAGGTTCCGGACCACCTCGCGCAGCACCTCCTCGGCGACCTGCCGGTCGACGGCGCGCAGCCGCTGGAAGCCGCTGGCGGTCTTCACCGACCCGGCCAGGACGGCGGGCAGCGAGGGCTCGTCGAGCTGGAGGACCGGTTGCGCGCCGGGCACCCGCTTGCGGACGTCCGCGAGGTGGCGGCGCAGCCCCTCGGTGAGCGAGCCGGCGATGTCGCGGCACGCGCCGGGGTCGGCGAGGGCCTTCTCGCCGTGCTTGAGCTCGATGTTCGCCGCCAGCGTCCAGGGGCCGACGGCCTGGACCTTGAGCGCGCCCTGGTAGCCCTGGGTGAACTCCTCCAGCGCGTCCAGGTCCTCGCCGAGCCAGGAGTGGGCGCGCCGGGTGTCCCGGCCGGGACGGTCGGTGAACCGCCAGCCGCTCGGCTCGGTCTGCGCGAACAGCTCGACCAGCAGGCCGGCGCCGCGCCCGATCATGTCGGCGCCCGGGCCCCGGGCGGGCAGCTCGGGCAGGAACGGCAGGTGTTCCAGGGCCCCGGTGGAGGTCTTGGCGGCCTCCCGGGCGTCGGTGCCGGGCAGCGAGCCGACGCCGGTGGCGGCGCCGCGCAGGTCGGGGAAGGGGTGTGGGGTGCTCACCCGCCCGAGCCTACTCAGCCGGACGGCCCCGGTGCCGGGCGCGGGCCCGGTTCCGGGGCCGTCCGGGAGCGGGGCGGGGCGGCGGCATCGCACCGCTCGGCGGCCCTTGCCGTCCGGACCTCCCGGGGCAGGGTGCGGTCACCCTGCCCCGGACGGGTGGCCGGTGCCAGGAGGTTTCGTCGAACCGGGTGCGTGCACGGGAAGTCGGCCGGGCCGACTTCCCGTGCACGGACCTACCGTCCGGGGCGGACGGTGATGTCAGTGATCTCCGCGTCCCGGGAGGCGTCGAGGGCCGCGAGGATCGCCCTGGCGACGGACTCGGGCTCGATCCAGCGGTCGGCGTCGTACTGCTTGCCCTCCTGCTGGTGCACCTTGACCTGCATCGCGGTGGCGGTGCGGCCGGGGTAGACGGAGGTGACCCGGACGCCGTTGGCGTGCTCCTCCTGGCGCAGCGCGTCGGCGAGCGCCTTGAGGCCGTGCTTGCTGGCCGCGTACGCGGACCACTCGGCGTGGGCGTTGAGGCCGGCGCCGGAGTTCACGAAGAGCACGTGGCCCTTGACCAGCCGGATCGACGGCAGCAGGAGGCGGGTCAGCTCGGCGGGGGCGACGAGGTTGACGTTGAGCGTCTCCTGCCAGGCCTTGGGCGTCAGGTCGCCGACCGGGCCGAGCTCGACCGTGCCCGCGACGTGCAGGAGGGAGTCCAGCTCGACGGGCAGCTGCTGGTGCCCGAAGGCCCAGGAGAGCTTGCCCGGGTCGCCGAGGTTCCCGACGAGCGTCTTCGCCCCGGGGAAGCGCTCGCGCAGCTCGGCGGCCCGACGGGCGTCGCGGGCCAGCAGCCAGAGCTCGTCCCCGCGCTCGGCGAGCTTCTCGGTGAGGACGGCGCCGATGCCGGAGCCGGCGCCAGTGATCAGATGTGCAGCCATGGTCCTGATCCAATCAGGCCTTGAGCTGGGCGAAGACCTCGGCGGGCGTGTCCGCGAAGGTGATCAGCTCGGCGAGGGGGCGCGGCAGGAAGCCCTCGGCGTCCATCCGCTCCATCTGGGTGCGCAGGCCCGAGTAGAAGCCCTCGGTGTCCAGGACGACCACCGGCTTGTCGAACATCCCGTGCTTCTTGAGCTCCAGGACCTCGGTGACCTCGTCCAGGGTGCCCAGCCCGCCGACCAGCACGACGACCGCGTCCGCCCGCGAGGCCAGCTCCGCCTTGCGCTCCGGCAGGTCGGCCGTCCAGACGAGTTCGTCGGCGCCGGTGTACGCCTTGTGCCGCAGCATCTCGACCATCACGCCGACCAGCCGCCCGCCCGCCGCCTTCACCTCGTCGGCGAGCAGCCCCATCAGCCCGGCGTTCGAGCCGCCCCATATGAGGGTGTGCCCGCCCTCCCCCAGCAGCCGGGCGAACTCCGCGGCGGGGACGGAGTAGCGGTCGTCGAGTGAGTACGCGGAGCAGAAGACAGAGATGTTCATAATCCGACTGGTCTATCACGCGCCGCAGCCCCACCTCACCGGGGTTTGCCCGGCGGCCTGCTCCGCGAGCAGGCCGCCGGGTCACAGCAGGTGCCGCCCGTCATGGGTGCGGACGGCCGGGGCCGGGTCATTCCGGAGTGCGTCCAGGACGCGTACGGCGTAGACCTCCGCCATCCGCTCGGAGACCTCGGCCGGGGTGAGCCAGTCGACTTCGGCGGACTCGTCCGAGAGCCGCTCGGCGCCGCCTTCCGGTCGGCAGCGGAAGACCAGGGCGACGATGCCGCGACTCACGTTCTTGTACACGCCGGTCAGCCGTTCCACTCCAACCTTGATCCCGGTCTCCTCGTAGACCTCCCGGCGCACACCGTCCTCGACGGCCTCCGCCAGTTCCAGGACCCCGCCCGGCGGCTCCCAAGTCCCGTTGTCGGCCCGGCGGATCGCCAGGACCCGGCCGTCTTCTCGAACCACGACCCCGGCGACGGACACCGAGTGGAGCGACGCTGACGTGGCTCTCCCCGCACTGTCACTCATGGGCAGGACCACCCTTCCCGACTCCCAGCGGAAGCGACGAAGCTCCGTTGCGCTTTCACCTGGAGTGTTCCCGCCACCTTCGGCGAGTATCGTCCGCAGTGGTCGCTACGAACGGAGTTCCAGTATGCCCAGGCACACCTCCGAGCACACCGGCGAACGCATCGCCCAGTATCGCAAGCTTCGCCACCTGACGCAGCGTGAACTGGCTGCTCGCGCGCACATTTCGTACAGCATGCTCACCAAGGTCGAGCAGGGCGCCAAGCCGGCCACACCCGCCGTACTCGCCGCCGTCGCGCGGGCCCTCTCCGTGCAGACCGTCGACCTCACCGGCCAGCCGTACCTGACCGAGCTGCGGCAGGACGAGCTCGATGTGCTGATCCAGCCGATCCGCGAAGCGCTCGACCTGTACGACCTCGGCGCCGACCCCGACGTCGCCACCCGCCCGGCGGATGAACTCCATGCCGATGCCGAGCAGTTGTGCGCACTGGTTCGCGAGACGCGCATCAAGGATGCTGCCCGCGCATTGCCCGCCCTGATCGCCGAGGCGACGACGGCCGCACACCTGGCGCCCTCCGAGAAGGCGTGGCAGGTGCTGGCCAGCACCTATCGCACGGCCTATGACATCACCACGAAGCTGGGTTTCGCGGATCTGTGCGTGGTGGCCCTGGACCGGATGGCCTGGGCGGCCGAGCGCGGATCCGACCCGGTGCTCGCGGGAGTTCGCCAGTATCTCCGCTCGCTGGTCTACCTGCGCTCGGGCCAGTACGAGATCGGGAAGCGACTCGTCGCGGTCGGCGCGCACACCCTCGGACAGGCGGACTCCGGACGAGTCCGGGACGTCGCGGTGGGCCAACTCCACCTCGGCGCGGCCGTCCTGGCCGCACGATCCGGGGATGGCGACACGGCCGCAGGACACATCTCGGAGGCCACGCGGATCGCCGAGATCACGGGCGAGGCCGCACGGGTGCACTGGCTCTCGTTCGGCCCGACCAATGTGGCCGTGCACCGGGTGGCAACGCTCTCCGAGCAGTACCGCTACGCGGAAGCCGTACGGGCCGCAGAGCAGATCCAGATGCCTGCGGAGTGGCCGGCTTCACGGGTCGCCGCCCATCTCGCCGAGGTGGCCCGAGCCCAGCTGTGGATCGGCCGCTCCGATGAGTCGCTGAAGTCCTTGCAGCGCGCACGGGAGCTCGCGCCCCAGCAGATGCGCTACCACCCGATGGTGCGCGAGACGGTCGCCGGGCTCGTCTCCGCGCGCCGGTCGACGCCGGGCACGCTCAGCGGCATGGCTCACTGGGTCGGCATCTGACTATCACTTATTGGAGCAGGACTATCACCAGAGAGTGATAGTCCTGCCCTCCTCCTGTGGCGATGCTCTCCGTAGCGAGATGACTACGCCAAGGAGAAGCACTGATGACCCTCCTCTCCAACGTCGTGAGGGGCAACGCCGCCCTCCCGCCCCCGGAGCCGGCGACCATGTGCCTTCCTTACCGGGCCGAATCGGTGAGGGCTGCCCGCCGCTTCGTCTCCGGCAGGCTGCGAGAGTGGGGGCTGGACGATCTCGTGGACGACGCCTCGGTCGTTGTCAGTGAGCTCACCACCAATGCGGTCAAAACCGGGTGCCAGACGCGCATGGTCGTGGCCGTGCGCCGGCCGAGCGACCACATCATCCGCATCCTCGTCGGGGACGGTTCCCGGGTCATGCCGGTGCTGGTCAAGGCCGGGCCCGACGCCACCTCGGGGCGGGGGCTGGCGATGGTCGACCGCCTCACCCGTGGCCGCTGGGGTGTCACGCCCCTCCCCTTCGGCAAGGTCGTCCACGCCGATCTTCCGGTACCCCGCTGAACCCCCGCTCGCGCCGCCGAGCCGGCGGCGCGAGCGGGAACACCAACCCACCTCTCCCCTACGCGAAGGAGCACCGCCATGCCCTGGCCCGAGCCGAAGCCGCCCCCGCCGCCCCCGCCGCAGAGCCCGCGCACGCCCAGGCCCCCCGACAGGTAGTCGACAACCAGCAAGGAGCCCCCCATGGGTTGGGGAACCGACAAGCCCAGTGACGGCAAGCACGGCGGGAAGAAGGACCCGGGCACGAGCAAGCCCTCCCCCGACAGCGCCCGCCCGGCGCCCGAGCCGAAGCACAAGCAGAAGGACGGGACCACCAAGTGACGCATCGACCGGAGCAGGCCGCGAACAGCGCCCTGCTCCGGGCCGTCGGCGACGCGCTCGACGGCCCGGTCCCCCGCGAGTGGCAGGCGGCCGTCACCGCCGTCCCCCGCCACCACTTCCTCCCCCACCGCGTCTGGCTGCCGGATGCCCAGGGCACCTACGAGCCCTGCGACCTCTCCACCGACCACGACCGCTGGTTCGAGGCGGCCTACGCCGACGTCCCGGTCGTCACCCAGGTCAACGACGGCCAGCCGCCACCCGACCCCACCGATGTCTGGCCGTCCTCCTCCGCCTCGGCCCCCTCGATGGTCGTCCGCATGCTCCGCGACCTCGATGTCCGCCCCGGCATGAACGTCCTGGAGATCGGCACGGGCACCGGATGGAACGCGGCACTCCTGGCCCACCGCCTCGGCGCCGGTCACGTCGCCTCCGTCGAGGTCGACCCCGACGTCGCCCGGAAGGCCTGGGCGTCCTTGAACGCCGCGGGCCTCGACGTCGAAGTGGTCTGCGGGGACGGCGCCGACGGCTGGCCCCTCCGGCAGCCGTACGACCGGATCCTCTCCACCTGCTCGGTCCGCCGCGTCCCATGGGCCTGGATCGAACAGACCCGGCCCGGCGGAATCATCCTCACCCCATGGGACAACCCCATGCTCTGCTGGGGCCTGCTGAAGCTCACCGTCGAACCCGGCCGGGCCCTCGGCCGGTTCAGCCCGCACTCCGCCTTCATGCTCATGCGCGGCCAACGGCAGGACCTGCGGATCTACCGTGACGTCTTCCGGGACGAGCACGTCCCGGAGGAGTCCGAGACGGTCCTGTCACCGCACGACATCACCGGCGACCAGTGGGAGGCCAGGTTCGCCCTCGGTCTGCACGTCGGCGACGTCTGGACCGCATGGGACGACGAGCGGCTCTGGGTCGCGACCACCGACACCCGCTCCTGGGCGGCCGTCGACGCGGACGGTGATCACCCCACCGTCCGGCAGTACGGCCCGCGCCGTCTCTGGGACGAGATCGAGGCCGCCCACCGCTGGTGGGAGGAGCACGGCTGCCCGGGCCCCGAGCGTTTCGGGCTCACGGTCACCGAGGAGTCCCAGTGGGCCTGGCTGGACCGGCCCTCTCAAGTCCTCCCGCTCAGGCGGTGACGGCCGGGCGCTCGGTGGTGGCGATGGTGGCGGAGCCGACGACGCGGGTGCCGTCGTAGAGGACCACGGCCTGGCCGGGGGCGATGCCGCGCACCGGGGTGTCGAGTTGCACGCTCAGCTCGCCGTCGACGACCGAGGCGCTCACCGGCACCTCCTCGCCGTGGGCGCGCAACTGGGCGGTGTAGCGGCCGTCCGCGAGGGGCTCGGTGCCGCACCAGCGGGGGCGGATGGCGGTGAGGCCGGTGACGTCGAGGCCCTCGACCGGGCCGACCGTCACGGTGTTGTTCACCGGGGAGATGTCCAGCACGTAGCGCGGCTTGCCGTCGGCGGCCGGGCGGCCGATCCGCAGGCCCTTGCGCTGGCCGATGGTGAAGCCGTACGCGCCGTCGTGCTCACCGAGCTTGGTGCCGTCGACGTCGAGGATGTCGCCGGTCGCGGTGCCGAGGTGCTTGGCCAGGAAGCCCTGGGTGTCGCCGTCGGCGATGAAGCAGATGTCGTGGCTGTCGGGCTTCTTGGCGACGGCCAGGCCGCGGCGCTCCGCCTCCTCGCGGATGGCTTCCTTGGTGGTGTCGCCGAGCGGGAAGAGGGAGTGGGCGAGCTGGTCGGCGTCGAGCACGCCGAGCACGTAGGACTGGTCCTTGGCACCGTCGACGGCCCGGTGCAGCTCGCGCGAACCGTCCGGCAGGTCGACGATCCGGGCGTAGTGGCCGGTGCAGACGGCGTCGAAGCCGAGGGCGATCGCCTTGTCCAGCAGCGCGGCGAACTTGATCTTCTCGTTGCAGCGCAGGCACGGATTGGGCGTGCGACCGGCCGCGTACTCGGCGACGAAGTCGTCGATCACGTCCTCGCGGAAGCGCTCGGCGAGGTCCCAGACGTAGAAGGGGATGCCGATCACGTCAGCCGCGCGCCAGGCGTCCCGGGAGTCCTCGATGGTGCAGCAGCCGCGCGCGCCGGTCCGGAAGGACTGCGGGTTGGCGGAGAGCGCCAGGTGGACGCCCGTCACCTCGTGCCCCGCTTCGACGGCGCGGGCGGCGGCGACGGCGGAGTCGACTCCGCCGGACATCGCCGCGAGCACGCGCAGACGGCCGGTGGACGGAGTGGTCGGGGCACCCGGGAAGTCAGTCATGGTGAGTACAAGCCTACGGGTCCGCCGGACATGCCCGCCCGCGCGAGGGAACCACCGCACACGCCCGCCCGCGCGGGAGTGCTACCGCCGCACCGACGCCAGCCCGGCGTTGCGCGCCCGCTCGACGACCGGCCCGATGGCCTTCCCCAGCGCGGTGACGTCCTCCGGCACCGAGGTGTGCCCGAGCGAGAACCGCAGCGAGGCGCGCGCCAGCAGCGGGTCGACGCCCATCGCGAGCAGCACGTGGCTGGGCTGCGGCACCCCGGCGGAGCAGGCCGAGCCCGTCGAGCACTCGATGCCCTGGGCGTCCAGCAGCATCAGCAGCGCGTCGCCCTCGCAGCCGGGGAAGGAGAAGTGCGCGTTGGCGGGCAGCCGGCCCTCGGCCGACGGGTCGCCGTTGAGCACCGCGTCCGGCACGGCGGCCAGCACCGAGGCCACCAGTTCGTCCCGCAGCGCGCCCAGGGTGACGGCGTGCTCGGCCCGCCGCTCCACGGCGAGCGCCGCAGCGGCGGCGAAGCCGGCCGAGCCGGGGGCGTCGAGGGTGCCGGACCGCACGTCGCGCTCCTGCCCGCCGCCGTGCAGCAGCGGGACGGGCGCGGCGCCCCGGGAGAGCAGCAGCGCGCCGATGCCGAACGGGCCGCCGATCTTGTGCCCGGTGACGGTGAGCGCGGTGAGGCCCGACTCGGCGAAGGAGACCGGGACCTGACCGAGCGCCTGCACGGCGTCGGCGTGCACCGGAATGCCGTACTCGGCCGCCACGGCGGTCAGTTCGCGCACCGGCTGGACGGTGCCGACCTCGTTGTTGGCCCACATCACGGTGACCAGCGCCACCGCGGCGGGGTCCCGCTCGATCGCCTCGCGCAGCGCCTCGGGGTGCACCCGGCCGTACCCGTCCACCGGCAGGTACTCGACGTCGGCGCCCTCGTGCTCGGAGAGCCAGTGCACCGCGTCCAGCACCGCGTGGTGCTCGACGGGGCTGCACAGCACCCGGTTGCGGGCCGGGTCGGCGTCCCGGCGGGCCCAGTACAGGCCCTTGACCGCCAGGTTGTCGGACTCGGTGCCGCCGCCGGTGAACACGATCTCGCTGGGGCGCGCGCCCAGCGATTCGGCCAGCGATTCCCGGGACTCCTCGACGACCCGGCGGGCCCGGCGGCCGGCCGCGTGCAGGGCCGAGGCGTTGCCGACCACCCCCAGGTGCGCCGTCATCGCGGCGATCGCCTCGGGCAGCATCGGCGTGGTCGCCGCATGGTCCAGGTATGGCATAACCATCCGATTGTAGAGCGCGGCGCCGCGCGGCCCTCCGGGGCTACGCATCGATCCGGCCACGGCCCGCCTCCCGACCGTGCCGCCGACCGCACACCGGCCCGGACGCACCACTGCCGGACGGCCGCGTCCGGCAGTGGTTTGTACCACTGAGCCACCCACCGGTTAGCCTGACGCCACCAGTCAGCCGGATCCACGGGGAACGCCATGTCGCAGTCGGTCGACCGCGCGCTGACCCTGCTCGACGCACTCGGCGACGCGCCGCTCTCGCTGGAGCAGGCCGCCAGCAGCCTCGGGGTGCACAAGTCCACCGCCCTGCGGCTGTTGCGCACCCTGGAGGAGCACGGCTTCGCCCGCCGCCAGCCCGATCTGCGCTACCGGATCGGCGGCCGGGTGCTCTCGCTGGCGCACCGCGCGCTGGAGGACTTCGACGTCCGGCAGGTCGCCGCGCCGTACCTGGCCGCGCTCAACGCCCGCTGCGGCTACACCGTCCGGCTGGCCGTGCTGCACGACGGCGAGGTGCTCTACCTGGACGAGGTGGCCGGGCCGCCGGGCTCCGAGCCCTCCCGGATCGGGCGCCGGGCCCCGGTCGACGGGACGGCGGTCGGCCGGGTGCTGCTCGCCGGGCTGTCCGCGGACGACGCCCGCGGACAGGAGCTGCCGGAGGAGTTGGCGGCGGTGCGCCGCCGGGGCTGGGCGGCCGAGTCCCGCGAGCACCGGGAGCCGGTGACCTGCGTGGCCGCGCCGGTCGCGGGAAGCGGCGGACGGACGGTCGCGGCCTGCGCGCTGAGCGCCCCGGCGAGCGAGGTGCCGCCCGCCGAACTGGCCCGGATGGTGCCGGAACTGCTCTGCACCGCCGAGGCGATCTCGCTCGCGTACGGCGGCTCGCCTACTCCTCGCTGGTGCGAGAACCGTTGCGGTGCCAGGCCCGCGGGGCACGCCAGCCGTACTTCAGGGCGAGCATCCGCAGGCCGAAGGCGGTGAGCGCGGCCGCGGTGCCGGTCAGGCCGGTGAGGCGGTTCGCGCCGATCAGCAGCGCGACCACGGTGGCGCCGACCAGGGCCGGGACGGCGTAGATCTCGCGGTCCCAGCGCAGCAGCGAGGGGATCTCCCCGGCCAGCACGTCGCGGATCACACCGCCGCCGGCCGCGGTCACCATGCCGAGCGCGATCGCCGCGACCGCGCCGAGCCCGAAGTCGTGGGCCTTGGCGGTGCCGGTCACGCAGAACAGCCCCAGCCCGAGCGCGTCCAGGGTCTGCACCGCCCGGTTGATCCGCTCGACCTCCGGGTGCAGGAAGAACACCACCAGCGCGGCGGCCAGCGGGGTCACGAAGTAGCCGAGGTTGGTGAACGCGGCGACCGGGGTGGCGCCGATCACCAGGTCGCGCATCACCCCGCCGCCGAGGGCGGTGACCTCGGCCAGCACACAGATGCCGAAGATGTCCATGTTCTTGCGGACGGCGAGCAGACCCCCGGAGAGGGCGAAGACGAAGATGCCGACGAGGTCCAGCGACTGCTGCACGTCGGTCGGGAAGAGCTGGGATGTCACCGTCCATGTGTACCCGATTCGCCCGGGTGTTCCGGTGACTGCTCACGCTCCGGACACGAACGTCCGACGCGCGGCCCGGCGGAGCCCGCGCGCCGTGGGGCCGGACGGATTCCGCTAGCCTCCGCCTGTGAAGCTCGTGAAGCGCCCGTCGACGCCGAACTCACCGTCGCGCTCGACGCCGAAGCCACCGCCGCGGTCGACGCCGAAGCCACCGGACTCCCCCGCCGCCTCCCGGCTCGGCTGGCTCGACGCGCTGCGCGGCATCGCCGCCCTCGCCGTCGCCATGCACCACTTCGGGCTGCTCGACAAGATCCCGCACGCGGGGTGGGTGCCGCAGTACCTGGACCTCGGCTTCTTCGGCGTGATGCTGTTCTTCCTGGTCAGTGGGTACATCATCCCGGCCTCGCTGGAACGGCGCGGCGACGTCCGGGCGTTCTGGACCGGACGCCTCTTCCGCATCTACCCCGCGGTGGCCGTCGCGGTGGCGGCGAGCCTGCTGGTGCTGCCCCGCAGCGGCCAGATCGTCCAGGGCTTCGCCTTCGACCACCCGGCGCTGTCGCTGGCCGCCAACGGCCTGCTGCTCCAGGACCTGCTGGGGGTGCCCAGCGCGCTCGGGGTGATGTGGTCGCTCACCTACGAGATGGTCTTCTACTACTTCGTGTCCGCCCTCTTCGTACGGGGTTGGCACCGCAACAGCGCGCCGATCGCGGTCGGCTTCGCGTCCGTCGCCCTGGTCCTCGGCACCTGGCTGCCGGTCGGCGGCCTCTCGGTGGACCCGGCTGCCACCCGGCACCTGGTGGCCGCCGGCGGGATCGTGGTGCTGATGGCGCTGGCCTGCATCGCCACCGCCCGCCCGGACCTGACCCGTTGGGGCGCGTCACTGCTCGGCGGCCTGGGCCTGGTCCTGATCACGCTGAACAACCGGACCTTCGGCTTCGAGACCATGCTGATCTTCGCGACCATGTTCGCCGGCACGGTGCTGTACCGGCTGGAGCACGGTCGGCTCGACCGGCTCCCGGCCCTGCTCTGCTGCGCCTTCGTGATCGTCACCGGCGTCACGGTCGGCTACCTGTACAACCGCGACACGGTGCTGTGGCACACCTGGACGCCCTCCTGGCAGGCCTTCTCGTACGCCTACCTGGCCGCCTGGGCGCTGTTCGCGGGCGCCATGCTGCTGCGCCGCCGTCGCTTCCCGCGCTGGCTCAGCGGACTCGGCACGATCAGCTTCTCGGTCTACCTGCTGCACGGCCCGCTGATGTTCCTCCTCGGCTGGAAGCTGCAGAGCTTTCCGCCGATCGTCGGGCTGGAGGGGCAGGCCGCGCTCACCCTCGGCTACCTCGGGGCGCTCGTGGTACTCGCCTACCTCTCGTACCGGCTGATCGAGATCCCCTTCCAGAACCTCGGCCGCCGGGCGGTCAGGGCGATGAACCGCCGCTTCCCGGCGCCCGCCCCGACGCCGCTCGCCACCGCCGCCCCGGGGCCCCGCGAGCCCGAGCCGACCGGCGGCGCCTGACCCGCGGACGCCGGAGAGGCCGCCCGCCCGGGATTCCCGGGCGGGCGGCCTCTTTCGTGCGAGTTGCCCGCGGACCTCAGGCGGTGACGTCCGCCGAGGCGTTCCCCTCGCCCGGCTCGGGGAAGTGACAGGCCACCTGGTGCCCGGTCTCGAGCGCCGTCAGCACCGGCTCCTGGCTCGCGCACACGTCCTGTGCCTTCCAGCACCGGGTGCGGAAGCGGCAGCCGCTGGGCGGGTTGATCGGCGAGGGGACGTCGCCCTTGAGCAGGATGCGGTCGCGGCCCGCGCGCTGGCGGCGGCGCGGGTCGGGGACGGGCACGGCGGACATCAGCGCGTTGGTGTACGGGTGCATCGGGCTGCGGTAGAGCGAGTCCCGGTCGGCGATCTCCACGATCTTGCCGAGGTACATCACCGCGACCCGGTCCGAGACGTGCCGGACCACCGAGAGGTCGTGCGCGATGATCAGGTAGGTCAGCCCGAGTTCCTGCTGGAGGTCGTCCAGCAGGTTGACCACCTGGGCCTGGATCGAGACGTCCAGCGCGGAGACCGGCTCGTCCGCGACGATCATCTTCGGCTTCAGGGCGAGCGCCCGGGCGATGCCGATGCGCTGGCGCTGGCCGCCGGAGAACTCGTGCGGGTAGCGGTTGTAGTGCTCGGGGCTGAGCCCGCACAGCTCCAGCAGCTCCTGGACGGCCTTCTTGAGCCCGCCCGCCGGCACCGCGTCCTGGAGCCTGAACGGCGCGCCGACGATGGTGCCGACGGTGTGCCGGGGGTTCAGCGAGGAGTACGGGTCCTGGAAGATCATCTGGATGTCGCGGCGCAGCGGCCGCATCGCCCCGACACCCAGGTGGGTGATGTCGGTGCCCTCGAACTCGATGCTCCCGCCGGTCGGTTCGTCGAGCCGGGTGACCAGTCGGCCCATGGTCGACTTGCCGCAGCCGGACTCGCCCACGACGCCCAGCGTCTCGCCGGCGTTGACCGTGAAGTCGATGCCGTCGACCGCCCGCACCGCGCCGGTCTGGCGCCGCAGCAGCCCGCTGCGGATCGGGAAGTGGCGGGTGAGGCCGGCCACCTTCAGCAGCGGCTCGCGGCCGGGGGCGGGTGCCTGCGACGCCCCTTCTCCGTGGGCGGCCGGGGCCGTCTGAGTGTCCGTCATCGGTTCTCTCCAGAAAGGTGGTACGAGGCCGGGCTCACAGCCGGGGCGCGATCTCTTCGGCGAAGATGCGGTGCCGTTCGCCGGCCGCCAGGTGGCAGGCCGCGAAGTGCCCGGGCGCGGCCTCGGCCAGCACCGGGACCTCGCCCGTGGAGCGCCCGCCGGTCTGGCCGGCGTACGGGCAGCGCGGGTGGAAGGCGCAGCCGGACGGCACGTTGATCAGGCTGGGCGGGGTGCCCTTGACCGGCACCAGCCGGTCCTGGAGCTCCCGGTCCAGTCGCGGCATCGATCCCAACAGCCCCCAGGTGTACGGGTGTTCGGGGGCGTCGAAGAGGGTCTCGGCCGGGCCGCGCTCGATGCACTTGCCGCCGTACATGACCAGGATGTCGTCGGCCAGCTCGGCGACCACCCCGAGGTCGTGGGTGATGATGATGACGGCGGAGCCGAACTCCTCCTGGAGGTCGCGGATGAGGTCCAGGATCTGCGCCTGGACGGTGACGTCCAGGGCGGTGGTGGGCTCGTCGGCGATCAGCAGCGAGGGGTCGTTGACCAGCGCCATGGCGATCATGGCGCGCTGACGCATGCCGCCGGAGAACTGGTGCGGGTAGTCGTCCACCCGGCGGTCGGGCTGCGGGATGCCGACCCGGTCGAGCATCTCGACCGCGCGGGCCCTGGCCTGCTTCTTGGAGGCCTGGGGGTGGTGCACCCGGTACGCCTCGACGATCTGCTGCCCCACGGTGTAGTAGGGGTGCATCGCGGTCAGCGGGTCCTGGAAGATCATCGCCATCTCCCGGCCGCGCAGTTGGCGCACCCGGTCCGGGCCGGCCGCGATCAGGTCCTCGCCGCCGAGCCGGATCTCACCGCTGATCCGGGCCCGCTTGGAGCGGTGCAGGCCCATGATGCCCAGCGAGGTGACGGACTTGCCCGAGCCGGACTCGCCGACGATGCCGAGGGTGCGCCCCTTGTGGAGGTCGAAGCTGACCCCGTCCACCGAGCGGACCAGGCCGTCGTCGGTGTCGAAGTGGATCCGCAGGTCGCGCACCGACAGGAACGGGTCGCCCGACGGGGCCTGCGCGGCGTCCGCCGGGGTCTTCTGGAGGTCGGTCACGAGAGCCTCACCCGGGGGTCGACGAGGGCGTACAGGAGGTCGACCACGAGGTTGCAGGCGACGATGAAGAAGGCGGCGAGCAGGGTGACGCCGAGGATCTTGGGCAGGTCGTTGTCGGAGATCGCCTGGACGGCGAACTGGCCGACGCCCTGGAGCGAGAAGACCTGCTCGGTGATCAGCGCACCGCCGAGCAGCAGCCCGAGGTCCATGCCGAAGATGGTGACGATCGGGGTGAGCGCGGCGCGCAGTCCGTGCCGGGCGACGACCTTGCGCTCGACCAGGCCCTTGGCCCGGGCGGTGCGGATGTAGTCCTCGCTCATGGTCTCCAGCATTCCGGCGCGGGTGAGCCGGGCGTAGAGCGCGGAGTAGAGGAAGGCCAGCGAGATCCAGGGCAGGATCAGGTTGCGGGCCCACATCAGCGGGTCCTCGGTGAAGTCGACGTAGTGCAGGTTGTCCAGGATCGGCCACTCGTAGCTGAACAGCGTGAGCAGCAGCGCGCCGGTGAAGAAGACCGGCAGCGAGACGCCGGCGAGCGCGACGCCCATGGAGAGCCGGTCGAAGATCGAGCGCGGCTTGAGGGCGGAGACGACACCGGTGGCGACGCCGGAGACCAGCCAGAGCACCGCCGCGCCCGCGGCGAGCGAGATGGTGGTCGGGATGCGCTTGGTCAGCTCGGGCCAGACCTCCAGGTGGTTCTTGAAGGAGTAGCCGAAGCAGGGCACGTGGCAGGTGGCCGGCTCGGGTCCGAACTTGTACTCGGCGCCGCTGACCAGCCCCTTGAGGAAGTCCCAGTACTGGGAGTACAGCGGCTCGTCGAGGCCGAGGTTCTTCTTGACCGCGGCGATCGCCTCGGGCGAGGGGTTCTTCCCGATGTACTGGGCGGCCAGTTGGTCGGCCGTCTCTCCGGCGAGTCGCGGGAGCAGGAAGAAGATCGCGAAGGTGACGGCGCTGACGACCAGCAGCAAAATCGCCGCCGCGATGATCCTGCGGATGATGTAGGCAAACACAGTTGGGCGGCTCCGGCGGCCCGCCGCCGTCCGGGATCCTCCGGACGGCGGCGGGCGCCGCTGCCTTCACCTGCCTTCAGGGATGCGGAGCCAGGCTCTTACTTGGTGGTGCCGATGTTCAGGTAGTCGTACTCACCCGAGAACGCCGAGGTGGAGACCATGTTGGTGGCGTTGTCCGGGCGGTACAGGAAGACCTTGAAGTAGGTCAGCGGGACGTAGACCGCCTGCTCCATGACCTTCTTGTCGATGTCGCCGTACATCTTGTCGCGGGCCGCCTTGTCGGGGTTGATCGCGACGTCGTCGATCAGCTTGTTGACCCCGGGGTCGTCCAGCTGGGCCAGGTTGTTGTTGCCGGACGGCTTGATGGTGCGGCCGTCGACGATCTGCTGGAGGAAGCCGTAGCCAGTCGGCCAGTCGGCGCCCCACTGCATCATCATCAGGCCGATGTTGTGCTCGGCGGCGAACTGCGGCGAGCCGGCGCTGTCGGTCAGGTACTTGCCCTGCGGGTACTGCTGGATCTCGGCGTTGATGCCGACCTTCTTCAGCGCGGCCTGGATCGAGGTGGCCGCGGCGACCTCGGTGGCGCGCTCGGTGCGGGCCGACAGGACGGTGTTGATGCCGCCCTCCTTGCCGCAGGCCTTCAGGGCCTCCTTGGCCTTGGCCTCGTCGCCCTTGTTGTCCTTGGTCTCGTACAGGTTGAAGTCCTGGTGGCCCGCGATGTCCGGCGGGAGCACCGTGTTGGCGATCTGGCCGCGGATCGGGCCGCCGACCGCGGTCTGCACCGAGACCTTGTCGACCGCGTACTGGACGGCCTTGCGGCACTCGATGTTGTCGAACGGCGCGAGCTTGGAGTTGATCGCCATGTACACCAGACGGCCGCCGTAGGCGTTGTCGGTGCTGGCCTTCAGCTTCGGGTTCTGCAGGATCTGCGCCTGGGTCTGCGGGTCGACGCCGCCGCCCACCAGGTCGACCTGGGCGTTGCCGGCCAGCAGGTCCTTGTCGATGGTGGCCTGGTCGATGTTCATCTTGAGCACGAGCTTGTCCGCGAGCTGCTTGCGGATCGGGTCGGTGCTCGGGTCCCAGTTGGTGTTGGGCACCAGGACGGCCTGCTTGCCGTCCTCGTAGCTCTCGAACTTGTAGGAGCCCGAGGACACGATCTTCTTCACGTAGTCCGCGCCGGTGTCCTTGGCCTGCGGGACGGGCGCGGTCTGCGGGGCGCTGACCAGGTAGTCGAAGTCGGCGAAGGGGTGCTTCAGGTGGAAGACGATCGTGGTGTCGTCGGGCGTCTCGATCGAGTTGAGGCCGCCCTCCTTGTCCTTGTACGGCCCCGCGTACGGCGTGGCGTTGTCCACCAGCAGGTCGTGGAAGTAGACCGGGCCGTTGGAGTTCACCTCCAGCGCGTAGTTCGAGCGCTCGATGGCGTACTTGACGTCCTTCGAGCTGATCGGGGTGCCGTCGTCGTACTTCAGCCCCTTGCGCAGCTTGTACGTCCAGGTCAGGCCGTCCGCGCTCGTCTGGCCCATCGACTCGGCGAGGTCGGGGACGAGCTTGTTGCCCTCCTCGCCCGGCGCCGGGTTGAAGGTGGTCAGCGGGCGGGCGTACAGACGCGAGAAGTTGTAGATGTACGCGTAGTACGTGTTGCCCGGGTCGAGCGAGTCCGGGGTGCCCTTCATCTCGAAGGTCACCGTCCCGCCCTTCTTGTCCGAGGCGTTGACGATGCCCTTGGTGGCCGCGTTGGCACCGGAGCCGCCCTCGGCGGAACCGGAGGCCGAGGAGGAGCCTCCGCTCTTCGACGAACTGGTGCAACCGGTCACGACCAGGACCGCGGCGGCGGCCGCCGCGGTCAGGGCGACGGTACGGGACCTACGCATGGGTGAGATCAACCCCTTGGGGATGTGGAGGCGGTGGAGAGGGAACTGACGCACCGTCGTATGACGCATGGTCAGAGAGGGACGCGTGTCAGTTGCTCTTGGGATCGAGGGCGTCGCGCAGGCCGTCGCCGAGCAGGTTGAAGGCGAGCACGGTGATGAAGATCGCCAGACCGGGGACCACCATGTACTGGGGGTCCACCTGGTAGTACCGGATCGCGTCCTGGAGCATCCCGCCCCAGGAGGCCTGCGGGGGCTGGATGCCGACGCCGAGGAAGCTCAGCCCGGCCTCGAAGAGGATGTTGGTCGGGATCAGCAGGGTCGAGTAGACCAGGATCGGACCGACCAGGTTGGGCAGCAGTTCCTTGAACAGGATGAACGGGCCGCGGGCGCCCAGGCTGCGGGCGGCGTGGACGAACTCCCGCTCGCGCAGCGAGAGCGTCTGTCCGCGCACGATCCGGCCCATGTAGGGCCAGTTGAAGAAGCCGATCACGAAGATCAGCACCAGCATGTGCAGCGGCAGACCGTGCAGGCCGAACGCACCGCCCTGGAGCGAGGTCGAGATCGCGATCGCGAAGAGCAGCAGCGGGAACGCCAGGAAGACGTCCATCACCCGGCTGATCAGGGTGTCCACCCAGCCGCCGTAGTAGCCGGCCATGATGCCGAGCACGGTGCCGATGGTGTTGGACAGCAGGGTCGCGCCGAAGGCGACCAGCAGGGAGACCCAGGAACCCTCGATGACGCGGGTGAGCAGGTCACGACCCTGGAGGGGGTCGACACCGAGCGGGTGCTCCCAGCTCATGCCGCCCCAGTCACCGAACGGCAGACCGCCGAGGTCGGCGTCCAGCAGGTCCTGGTTGAGGGCGTCCGGGTCCAGCCCGAACATCGACTCGATCGGCTTGGCCAGCACGGCGAGCAGGATCAGCAGGATCACCACGACGCCGCCGGCGACGGCGGCCTTGTCCCGCTTGAAGCGGGTCCAGGCGATCTGGCCGAGGGAGCGGCCCTCGATCTTCTTGGCCGGGCTCGCGGCGGCGGGTGCCTCCGGCTCGTTCCCGGCGGTGGTCACGGATGCGGTCATGGTCAGTTGGTCCCCTCGCCGACGGTGGCCGGCCCACGGGTGCCGGTCGCCGGCTTCGGCGGTGCGGCTGCGGACGTGCGGAGGTGCTTAGGAGGAGCGGGTGTTGACGGCAGTGCGTCGTGCACGGGGCACTGCCACCACGCGGGATGGGCGTCGCGTGGACGGGCTGTCGGCGTGCGCGCTCACCTTTGTGGGGTTCAGCACGCGCGGTGCGTTGCGCAGAACTCTCTGCCATCCGAACTGGCTTGCGCCAGCCCTGCCAACCGACAGATGCCCAACTGTGATCTGCGTGCATGCACCTCCCGGATCGTCGGCATATACCTCTTCACATGGCTGTAGCCGCCATGTCAAGATGACCGGGTGACACATCCGGAAATTCGTCCGGAAAGCATCGAAGCCGACTTGACGGACAATCAAGTCGGCTTCGGAGAATGGGTTTTGGGAATCAGCGCCCGGGGTAGCCGGGCCACGGCCGCTGCGGCGGCTGCTGCTGCCAGCCCTGCGCCGGCGGCTGGGTGCCGTACCCGTAGCCCGGCATCGACTGCCCCGGGTACGGCGGCGGGGGCACCGGCGGGTACGGGCCGGTCGGCGGGCGGCCCGCCTCCCGGTCGAAGAACGGCCGCGCGTTGGCACGCATCCACAGCGCCACCGGGTCGAACTCGTCCGACATCGCCACCGTGGACACCGCGAGCCCCTCCGGGGCCACCGCGATCGCGCGCTGCATCAGCGCCCGCACCGCCTCCACCGCCGGCGGCGAACTCTCGTACAGGTCGAGGCCGATGGCCAGGTACGGCTCCCCGACCGCGGGCTGCACCCAGGCCCGGCGCAGCGCCCGGACCGCGCGCACCTCGGCGGCCTGCCGCTCCAGCAGCGCGAAGAACGGCTGGGCGTTCAGCTGCGGCTCGCTCAGCTTCAACGGCCCGGCCGGCAGCCGGTCCAGGCCCGCGGCGACCCGTCGCAGGTCCGCCCAGGGCACGCCGACGCCGCCGCCGGGCGCGTGCGGGTTGAGCCACAGGCCCCAGCGGGTGCGGTAGAGCGAGGCCGCGATCTCCCGGCCGGAGATGACCTCGTGGGCCCGCGCCCAGCCGGAGGCGGTCAGCTGCTCGGGCGAGGTGACGGCCGGCGCGTAGCCGTGGCCGCTGATCTCCATGTTCCCGTACTGGGCGTCCGGGCTGCCGGGCGTGCCGTGCCACAGCAGCATCCAGACCTGGCCGTCCGCCAGCGCGTGCAGCAGCCGCTCGTACGCGTCGTAGCGCTCCGGCGCGACGTCGCGCAGGGCGCGCTCCAACGCGCCGGGATCAGCTCCCGGGCGCCCGGCCGGTGCCTGGCCCCAGGGCCCCGGCACACCGCCCGCTCCCGTTCCCGCACTCATGCGCCCACCTCGCCGCGCCTCTTTCCCTCAACCCGCCGAGCCCGTCGGCCGTCTGCACGCACCCTATGGGCGCGGCACCGGCCACCGCCACGGCGACGTGCCTTTGATACGAACCCCGCTCAGACCCGCGAATAGAACGGCAGTACCCGGGTGAGCAGCCACTCGACCACCGGGTCGTCGGCGAGGTCGAGCAGTACGAGGTGGACGCCGCCGGGCAGCGGCGCGGTTCCCAGCGCTCGTCCGAGCGCGTCGTTCACCGCGGCCGGGCCGGCCGGCGCCGCCGGGTCCAGCTGGACGCCCACGAACATCACGGTCGGCTCGCCCTCGATGCTGGCCAGCGCCCTGCGGGCGGTCAACACCCCGGGCAGCGCCGACAGCTCCGCCCGACAGGCGGTCAGGAAGTGCTCCGGGTCCTCGCCCGGCACCGGCTCGCGCAGCGCCACCCGGCCGCCGGTCGGCGCCAGAGCGTCGTCGGCGGCCTCCCAACGGGCGGCATCACGCGGACCGCGGCGCAGCTCGGCGACCCCCTGCGGCGGCACCGGGAGCCCGACGGCCGCCTCCGGGTTCACCGCGATGCCCACGCCCAGCGGCAGCCCGCGGGCGAACTCCCAGACCGGCGCGATCGCGAAGGCCATCCCCGGCGCCTGCTGGAGGAACACCTCCTGCGAGGAGAACACCGGCACGTACGGGTCACCGCCCAGCTCGACGGTCGGCAGGTCCAGCGACTGCCCCTGCGGATCGGCCCCGGCCGGCAGCGGCACCCACACCTGGCTGCGCGCCAGCACCTCCATCACCCGCGCCGTGGCCCCCGGGTCGCCCAGGGCCGCGGTCAGCACCTGCTCCAGCTCGTTGGCCGGCCAGGAACCGCCCGACGGCGCCTCCTCCGGTCCGCCCCACCCCTGCTGCTGCTCCACCGGGTACCCCATGCGCCGCCGATTCCGCCCTCTGCCGGTCGGCCGCCCTCTGCTGCGCCGACGCGCAGCAGTCTAGGGCCCCCGGGCCTTGCTCCTTAGGGCTCGTGTTCGGGTGCCGTGCGGTGTGACCGGGTCCCCCCTCCCCTCTCCGTCCCGGACGTGCCATGATGTGCGCGTCCGACGGCATGCGCCGCGGGCCCCCACAACTCCATACCGGCCGCTCGAACCCGCGCGGGAGAGCCCGGAGTGCCGTTCAGGTACAGCCGGCGCCGAAGGAGCAAGTCCTCCCCGGAATCTCTCAGGCACCCCTACCGCACGGGTTAGGCACATCTGGAAAGCGGCGCCCGGCCCTGTCGTGCGCCCACCCACGGTGCAAGCCGTCATGCTGTCCCCCAAGCTGGAAACAGCTGCGGGCGGTGGGCGGTGAAGCTCTCAGGTTCGACGACAGATGGGGAGACCCACGCCGCCGCATGCCCGCGCGCAGGGTCGGTCCCCGAGCGGGTCCGGTCCGGTGCGTGCACCCCTGAGTGCCCCGACCGAGGAGTTCCTGGCCATGTCGTCCCTCCGCCTGACCGCGCTCGACGCGCTGCACCGCGCCCTCGGCGCGACCATGACCGACTTCGCCGGCTGGGACATGCCGCTGCGCTACGGCAGCGAGCGCGAGGAGCACCTCGCGGTCCGCACCAAGGCCGGTCTGTTCGACCTCTCGCACATGGGCGAGATCACCGTCACCGGCCCGCAGGCGGGCGAGATGCTGGACCACGCGCTGGTCGGCTTCGTCTCCGCGCTGGGCGTGCTGCGCGCCCGCTACACCATGATCTGCGCCGAGGACGGCGGCATCCTGGACGACCTGATCGTCTACCGCCTGCGCGAGGACGCGTTCCTGGTCGTCGCCAACGCCTCCAACGCCCAGCTGGTCCTCGACGAGCTGATCGCCCGCGCCAAGGGCTTCGACGCCGTCGTCACCGACGACCGCGACACCTACGCGCTGATCGCCGTCCAGGGCCCGGAGTCCACCGGCATCCTCGCGGAGACCACCGACGCCGACCTGCCCGGCCTGAAGTACTACGCGATCCTCCCCGCCCGGGTGGCCGACCACGACGTGCTGCTCGCCCGCACCGGCTACACCGGCGAGGACGGCTTCGAGATCTTCTGCCGCCCGGCCGACGCCGAGGAGATCTGGCAGGCGCTGACCGCCGCGGGCGAGGGCCGCGGCCTGATCCCGTGCGGCCTGTCCTGCCGCGACACGCTGCGCCTGGAGGCCGGCATGCCGCTGTACGGGCACGAGCTGTCCACCGACCTCACCCCGTTCGACGCCGGCCTGGGCCGGGTCGTCCGCTTCGACAAGACCACCAACGAGGGCGCCTTCATCGGCCGCAAGGCGCTGGAGCAGGCCGCCGCCGCGGCCGAGACCAACCCGCCGAAGGTGCTGGTCGGCCTGGTCTCCGAGGGCAAGCGGGTGCCGCGCGCCGAGTACACCGTGGTCTCCACCGAGGGCGAGCCGATCGGCCGGATCACCTCCGGCGCGCCGTCCCCGACCCTGGGCAAGCCGATCGCGATGGCCTACGTCGACGCCGCCCACGCCGCCCCCGGCTCCACCGTCGCGGTGGACGTGCGCGGCAAGCACGAGCCCGTCCAGGTCGTGGCGCTGCCGTTCTACAAGCGCGCCCGCTGAGCCTGCACCGAGGCCCCGGTTTTCCCATACACGCACGTCGCGGCCGTCCGCGCGGCGGCCCGCTTCGTCGTACCCGCTTCCCATCCTGGAGAATGACGCCATGAGCAACCCCCAGCACCTGCAGTACACCAAGGAGCACGAGTGGCTGACCGCGGCCGAGGAGGGTGTCTCCACGGTCGGCATCACCGAGCACGCCGCCACCGCCCTCGGTGACATCGTCTACGTGCAGCTGCCCGAGGTCGGCGAGACCGTGACCGCCGGCGAGACCTGCGGCGAGCTGGAGTCCACCAAGTCGGTCAGCGACCTGTTCTCCCCGGTGACCGGCGAGGTCACCGAGGTCAACCAGGACGTCATAGACGACAACTCCCTGGTCAACAGCGCCCCGTTCGAAGGCGGCTGGCTGTTCAAGGTGCGCGTCGAGGCCACCGACGCGCTGCTCAGCGCGGACGAGTACACCGCCTTCATCGGCGGCTGAGAGGTCTGACCGGGGCGGCCACCGTGCGGCGGCCGCCCCGCCCCAGCCGCGGCCCCCTTTCCTCCTCCACCGGGAAGACCACACCATGACGGTTCTCAACCAGTCCCTGCACGCCCTCGACCCGGAGATCGCCGCCGCGGTCGACGCCGAGCTGCACCGCCAGCAGACCACCCTGGAGATGATCGCCTCCGAGAACTTCGCCCCGGTGGCGGTCATGGAGGCCCAGGGCTCGGTGCTCACCAACAAGTACGCGGAGGGCTACCCCGGCCGCCGCTACTACGGCGGCTGCGAGCACGTCGACGTGGTCGAGCAGATCGCGATCGACCGCATCAAGGCGCTGTTCGGCGCCGAGCACGCCAACGTCCAGCCGCACTCCGGCGCGCAGGCCAACGCCGCCGCGATGTTCGCGCTGATCCAGCCGGGTGACACCATCCTGGGCCTGAGCCTGGCCCACGGCGGTCACCTGACCCACGGCATGAAGATCAACTTCTCCGGCAAGCTCTACAACGTGGCCGCGTACCACGTGGACGAGAAGACCGGCCAGGTCGACATGGCCGAGGTCGAGCGCCTCGCCAAGGAGCACCAGCCGAAGCTGATCATCGCCGGCTGGTCGGCCTACCCGCGCCAGCTCGACTTCGCCGCGTTCCGCCGGATCGCCGACGAGGTCGGCGCGCTGCTCATGGTGGACATGGCGCACTTCGCCGGTCTGGTGGCCGCCGGGCTGCACCCGAACCCGGTGCCCTACGCGGACGTGGTCACCACCACCACCCACAAGACCCTGGGCGGCCCGCGCGGCGGCGTCATCCTGTCCAAGGCCGAGTACGCCAAGAAGATCAACTCGGCGGTCTTCCCCGGCCAGCAGGGCGGCCCGCTGGAGCACGTGATCGCCGGCAAGGCGGTCGCCTTCAAGGTCGCGGCCTCGGAGGAGTTCAAGGAGCGCCAGCAGCGCACCCTGGACGGTGCCCGCATCCTCGCCGAGCGCCTGCTCCAGGTCGACGTGGCCGAGGCCGGCGCCAGCGTGCTCTCCGGCGGCACCGACGTCCACCTGGTCCTGGTCGACCTGCGCAACAGCCAGCTCGACGGCCAGCAGGCCGAGGACCGGCTGCACGAGGTCGGCATCACCGTCAACCGCAACGCGATCCCGAACGACCCGCGCCCGCCGATGGTCACCTCGGGCCTGCGCATCGGCACCCCGGCGCTGGCCACCCGCGGCTTCCAGGCCGAGGACTTCCGCGAGGTCGCCGACATCATCGCCGAGGCGCTCAAGCCCGCCTTCGACGAGACCGTCGCCGCCGCGCTGAAGGCCCGGGTCACCGCCCTGGCCGAGAAGTACCCGCTGTACCCCACCCTGGCCAACCAGGAGTAGTCCGGCCCGGTCGGGCTCATCGGATCAGGTGACCGGCCTCACCCCGCCGGCGTACCTGGGACTCCGGGGCACCGCGCACACTGGAGAGTGCGTGCGGTGCCCCGTCCCGTGTCAGCCCTCCCCTGCCAGCAAGTCCTTCCACGAGACCAGACAAGGACGTCCCCCGTGGCCATCAGCGTCTTCGACCTCTTCTCCATCGGCATCGGCCCGTCGAGCTCCCACACCGTGGGCCCGATGCGCGCCGCCCGGATGTTCGCCCGCCGACTGCGCTCCGAAGGCCTGCTGGACGGGGTGACGGGCGTGCGCGCCGAGCTGTACGGCTCGCTCGGCGCCACCGGCCACGGCCACGGCACCCCGAAGGCCGTCCTGCTGGGCCTGGAGGACGCCTCCCCCCGCACCGTCGACGTCGACCAGGCGGACAAGGACGTCGAGCGGATCATCGCCGAGAAGCGGATCAGCCTGCTCGGCGAGCACACCATCGACTTCGACCCGGACAGCCAGCTGATCCTGCACCGCCGCCGCTCGCTGCCGTACCACGCCAACGGCATGACCCTGTGGGCGTACGCGGCCGACGGCTCGACCCTGCTGGAGAAGACCTACTACTCCGTCGGCGGCGGCTTCGTGGTGGACGAGGACGCGATCGGCGCGGACCGGGTCAAGCCCGACGACACCGTGCTGAAGTACCCCTTCCGCACCGGTGACGAGCTGCTGCGGCTCAGCCGGGAGACCGGGCTGTCGATCTCCGGCCTGATGCTGGAGAACGAGAAGGCCTGGCGCAGCGAGGAGGAGATCCGGACCGGGCTGCTGGAGATCTGGTCCGTGATGCAGGAGTGCGTGCGGGCCGGCATGTCCCGCGAGGGCATCCTGCCGGGCGGGCTGAAGGTCCGCCGCCGGGCGGCCGCCGCGGCGCGGGCACTGCGCGCCGAGGGCATCGGGCCGGCCAACGCGATGGAGTGGGTGACCCTCTACGCGATGGCGGTCAACGAGGAGAACGCCTCCGGCCGCCGGGTGGTCACCGCGCCGACCAACGGCGCCGCCGGGATCATCCCCGCCGTCCTGCACTACTACCTGAACTTCATCCCGGGCGCCGACGAGGACGGCATCGTCCGCTTCCTGCTCGCGGCCGGTGCCATCGGCATGCTCTTCAAGGAGAACGCCTCCATCTCCGGCGCCGAGGTCGGCTGCCAGGGCGAGGTCGGCTCCGCCTGCTCGATGGCCGCGGGCGGCCTCGCCGAGGTCCTCGGCGGCACCCCCGAGCAGGTCGAGAACGCCGCCGAGATCGGCATCGAGCACAACCTCGGCCTCACCTGCGACCCGGTCGGCGGCCTGGTCCAGATCCCCTGCATCGAGCGCAACGGCATGGCGTCCGTCAAGGCCGTCACCGCGGCCCGGATGGCCCTGCGCGGCGACGGACGCCACCACGTCTCGCTGGACAAGGCGATCAAGACGATGAAGGAGACCGGCGCCGACATGAAGATCAAGTACAAGGAGACCTCGCGCGGCGGCCTCGCCGTGAACGTCATCGAGTGCTGACCCCGGCGTCCTGACGGACCCCGGCGGAGCCCCGCTCCGCCGGGGTCCGTCGTGTTCTCCGTCCGTTCCCTGTCCGCTCCCCGGCTCAGGCCACGACCGGGCGGGTCGGCCACTGCGCGGGAAGTCGGCCGGGCCGACTTCCCGCGCACCGCTGCTACCTCCGGCCGGGCAGCGCCAGGAAGGCCAGGCCCCCGGCCAGGACGGCGAGTCCGCACCAGGAGACGGCGGGGAGGCGCTCGCCCAGGGCGGCCACGCCGAGGACGGCGGCGACGGCCGGTTCGGCGAGGGTCAGGGTGGTGGCGGTCCGGGCGGTGGTGTGCCGCAGGCCGTGGCCGAACAGCCAGTAGGCGACGAACGTGGTGACCACCGCGAGGTGCAGTACCACGCCCGCCCCGCGCGCCGAGGCGAGCCACGCCAGGTCGCCGATGAGGAGCACTGGCAGGACGATCAGCGCTCCGCCGCCGAACATCGCGCCCATCACCCCGCCCGAGGGGTGCCCGGCCGCGATCAGCCGTCCGCCGATCAGCGAGTACACGGCGTACGAGAGCCCGGAGAGCGCCGCCGACAGCACCCCCAGGGGGTCCACCGCCGTACCGCCCCCGGCGAGTCCGGGGCCCAGCACCAGGACGGCGCAGCCGAGCACGGCCAGCGCCGTGGCCCCGGCCCACCGCCCGTCCGGCCGCCCCTGCCGGGTGAGCCAGCCGAGCAGTCCGGTGAACACCGGCGCGCTGCCGAGCGCGATCACCGTCGCGACCGCCACGCCGGTACGGCTGACCGCCGGGTAGAAGGTCAGCGGGTAGCCGGCCACCGCGACGGCGCCGGCCGCGAGCAGCCACCGCTCGCGCGGCGCGCAGCGCCGGGGCAGGGTACGGGCGGTGCGGTCGGTGAGGAACAGCAGCAGCCCGCCGAGCACCAGCCCGGCGGCCCCGATCCCGGCCGCCGGGGCACCGGAGGGCGCCAGCGAACTGGCCGTCCCGGTGGTGCCCCAGAGCACGGCGGCGATCAGGATCGGCAGCGCGCCGCCGCTCGGACGGGCGCGGCGGGGAGCCGTGGGCAGGGGACAGGCAGGCGAGGACAAACGATTCGGCACAGTCGTGAACTTCCGTCGTCGAAGACCGTCGGGGAGGAGGTTTCGAGAACGGGCGCACGCCGTCAGCCCACGGCGGCCACCATCAGGCCGAGCCGGGGTCGCAGGGGATCAAGCCACCGGAGCGCGCGCCCGATCAGGCGCTGAGCGGTGGCAGCACGACGTGCCAGTACAGGTTCACGGGCCCGATGCTATCCGCCTGCGCACGAAGTCGACAGGGCCGACTTCCTGCGCGGGCGTCCCACCCGCCTCCGGGAGGTCGCCCCACCCCTCCCGGGGGCGCGTTGCTTCCCGCGTGCAACCACTGGCGGCCCAGCGCCCGGCTTTCACCCGTGGCGGACCGTCAATCAGTCCCTACGCTGAGTGTCAGCCCATCGGCTCACCGGAAGGACCCGCTCATGCGCCGCTCCCGCCTCGTGCTGCCCTTGGTCCTGGCCGTTGTGGTCGGCTCCGGCCTGGTCGCCGCCGATGTGGTGCAGGACGAGCCGTACCTGTCCGTGAGCCTGCCGGTGCTCCGCGATCCGGAAGCCCAGCAGGTCCTCCACCGCATGACGGACCCGGTGCAGGACTGGGTGGAGTCCGGGGATCCGGCGGCGGCCGGCTACGCCGGGACGGTGATCGACGCGTCGAACCGGCACGCCGACATCTACTGGAAGGGCGGGGCCCCGGCCGGGGTGCGGTCCCTGCTCGACGCGAACGCCCGCGCCGGCTACACCGTCGACGTCCACCGGAGCCCGTACTCCCGCGCGGACATGCGCGCCGCGATCGACCGGTTCACCGCCGCCGTGCCGCGCGACGCGTGGACATCGATCGGCCCGCAGGAGGACGGCGCGGCCATCGCGATCACCTACGACCCGGCGAAGGCGAAGCGGCTGACCGGCGGTGACGCGACCGTCCAGGCGTACTCCGCGCTGGCCGCCGGGATCGCCGGGATGCCGGTGACGGCCGACGTCGAGGAGACTCCGGTGGCGCTGTCCGGCAGCCGGCACTCCGACAGCGCGCCGTACTACGCGGGCGCCGAGGTGAACACCGGAAAGGCGTCGTTCTGCTCGACGGCGTTCAGCGGCTGGAAGGGCGGGACGAAGGTGGTGCTGACCGCCGCGCACTGCGGCGGCGGCCGGTACTACAACGGCGCCGGGAGCCACATCGGCGACCTGTCCTCGGTCGGCGACGGCCTGGACGTCGGCATGATCGCCGTCAACGGGACCGGCGGCGGCCGGTTCTACGACGGCGCGTGGTCGGACAGGGGCGGCTCGTCCCGGCACACGTACGGGGCCGGGCGCAACAACGTCGGGGACCTGGTCTGCCTCAGCGGCGCCCAGTCGGGGTGGACGTGCGACGTGCGGATCAAGCGGGTCGACGTGGAGACGACCAACGACGAGGGCACGAGGATCAGGCCGGTGGACGTCGCGGAGTCGAAGGGCGGCGACCGCCGGGCGATCGCCGCCAAGGGGGACAGCGGCGGCCCGGCACTGGCGAACCCGTCCGGCCCGAACGGCGACATGGAGGCCCGCGGCGTGATCGTGGCCGCGAGGTCGGAGGTCGGCTGCCCGCCCGGATCGACGGCGCACCCGACGACCTGCTACGCGCAGGTGATGTACGTCCCGATGACCCCGGTGGTGAACCGGATGGGCTTCTCGCTCTCCTGACCCGGGGGGCGAGAAGTCGGCCCGGCCGACTTCTCGCGCGGCATCGGCTTCGCGCCGTTCAGCCGGCGGATCCGGGAACAGTCACCGCGCGGCCGGGCGCAAGGGTCCGATCGGCCACCTCGGGCCGTCGTCCGGGTCGCCCTGCCAGGCCCACTGGGCGTCCGGGGCGACGGTGACGCCGTAGTCATAGAGATCGGGGCGGCCGAGCTCCTCCCACTGGGACCAGGCGGCCATGAGTTCGTCACCGATGCGGCGCGGGCCGCCCTGCGACAGCAGCGGCCCGCCAGTCGCGTCCGGACGGATCTCGGCCCACGAACGGTCACCGTCGTGGACCAGGGCGGCCGGCCGCTCCCCGCCCCGGTCGGTGAACAGCACGGCGTCCGGGACGGCGACGCGCAACGCGAACCTGAGGTGCCAGTCCGCCAGGCCTGCCGGGTCGCGGTCCAGTACCCGGCAGGCCTCGGGTTCGGCATCGCCGCGCACCTGCGCGTACGCGGCGGGCCCGGTGCTCGGCTGAGCCGGACCGTGTCGGTCGCCCATGAACTGGGCCAGGCCGTGGACCCAGCCGTGCGCGGCGGCGCCGTCGTCGGCGACGGTGAGGGCGACATACCCCAGCCGGCCCCAAGGGCAGACGATCCGTCCGCCCGGACGCACCGCCTCCACCCAGGACCAGGGGACGGTCTCGACGGCGTAGGTGGCGTGGAGGCGGTCGACTCGACCGCCTCCCGGCACCCCGCCACCGGTGCCGTCGCCTGCCGCTGCCTGGACGTCGAGCCCGGCATCCGCGAGCCGGGCTCGGGCGAGCGCGGCCAGGTGCTCGTCGACCTCGGTGGTGACCACCAGGCCGGGCCCGGCCCGCCAGGCGGCCAGCGCCGCCGTCCAGCCCTGGCCGGTGCCGACGTCCCACACCCGGTGCCCCGGCTCCACCCTGAGGCTGTCCAGCATGTCCGCCACCACGGACGGCGCGGACAGCGACGACGACGGACGGCCATCGGTGAGCTGAGTGACGGCCGACGCGTCGACGCCGACGTACAGCTCGGAGGCCCACCCGTCCGGATCGTCGGCGCGGTCGAGCGGTAGGTAGGCCCAGCCGTCCCACCGCCACAGCCGGTCCGGCGCGAACCGGTCGCGCGGCACAGCGGCGAAGGCCTCGCGCAGCCACGGCGAGTCGGCCGGCCACGCCCCGCGCCGCTCCATCTCCGCGTCCAGGCGTGCCCGGTGCCCGGCCAGGCCGCCGTCGTCGCTCGCCATCACTTCTTGTGCTTCCCGTTGCCCGGCGGCGGAACTGCGACCTTGCTATCGCTGTTGTTCGGCGGCGGAGTCCCCTGGCTCGGGTCCTGCGGCTGCTTCGAGTGCTCTCCCATGCTGTTCTCCTGGCGATGAGACGGATACAACCGGTTGCGATTCTGGCGCCGCACCGCATTCGACGTCGACCGGCGTGCGGTAGCGGGCAGGGGCGCGTGCATGGGAAGCCGACGTGCCCTGAAGCGCGAGAAGTCGGCCCACCCGACTTCTCGCGCATCCCCTCAGGTGGAAGGACCGAGCGTGATTGCTTGGACGCCGGGCAGGTCTGCGAATCCGGCGGAAGCGTCCGTGGTGACCAGCACCCGGGCGGTGGCCACTGCGGTCGCTGCGATGATCAGATCGTGAGTGCCGCGCGGCTTGCCCTGCTTGCGGGCGTGCGCCATCAACCTCGCGTGGATTCGTGCGGTTTCCGGCGTGTAGTCCTCCACTGGAACGACCGCGAGGACCGCGTCCACGAAGTTCAGCCGCCGAAGCCGACGGGCGTCGTCGGCCAACTCCACGCCGAGATGCAGTTCGGCTGCGGTGATCGCGGCAATGGCCACGTCATCGCCGGGATCGAACAGCCCACCGGGTCCGTTCCGTTCCGCGCGAATCAGAACACCGGTGTCGAGAATCAGTCGGCGGGCCACTCAGCCACCTTGTCGTCGAGCAGGGCGCGAGCGGATGCCACATCCGCCGCAAAGTCCTCGTCCGGCCCGAACCGCCGGAGAACGTCATTCAGCGCGGCTCCGTTGCCCGAGGGCGCGGGCCCGATCACGGCGATCCGCCGGCCACCTCGGGTGACGATGATCGTCTCGCCGTGCTCCGCCGAGTCCAGCACGGCGGCGAAGCTTCTCGAAGCCTCTGTTGCAGTCATCAGCCTCATGGAATCAGATTATCTGAGACAGGGCCCGGAGGCGAGGGGACAGGGAGTTCGACACCCAGGGAGCACGGGAAGTCGGCGGGGCCGACTTCTCGCGCAGGACCCGGGCGGGCGGGCTCAGGCGTGGGGGTCGAGCGGGGCGGGGAGGGCGAGTTCGCACCAGACGGTCTTGCCGATGTGTCCCTCGCCACGGGGGTGGGCGCCCCAGGAGGTGGCGAGGGAGGCGACGAGTTCGAGCCCCCGGCCGGACTCGTCCTCAGGGGTGGCGTGGCGGAGAGAGGGGAGCTTGGAGTTCGCGTCGGAGACCTCGATGCGGAGCACGGAGGGAGTGGGGAGCAGGACGCGCACGCCGATCATCCGGTCGCGCGGGCCACGGGCGTGGCGGCAGGCGTTGGTGACGAGTTCGCTGAGCAGGATCAGGGCGGTCTCGGCGGAGTCGACGGGCACCTCCCACTCGAAGGCCTGCCGGATGAAGCGGATGCGGGCACGGCCGGCGCTGCGGGGGAGGCGGGGGAACATCCACTCGACGAGGTCGACGGGCTGAGTGAGCATCAGAGTCCTTGGGGGGCGTACGGACGGCTTCACTCGCAAGAGCTGAGTTCGGCCACTTCACCCTTCAAGCGTCGACAGGCGGGCATAGCCTCAGGAGTAACCACGTAAGTACAGCCAGAGCTTTGACCGCCCAGCGACCAGGGCAGGAAGGGGTGCGGGGCCGTGAGCACGCCGAAGCAGAACCCGATGTCGTGGAGGTACTGCGGCGATCAGGTCAAGCGCTGGCGCACTCTCGCGGGCGTGAGCCGGGAACAGCTGAGCCAGGCTGCCCACTACGACATCGAGAGCGTGCGCTCGATGGAGGCGGGAAGGCGGAAGCCGACGCTCCAACTGCTCCAGGCGGCTGATGAGTTGTGCAACGCGAAGGGGATGCTGCTGGGGGCGGCGACCTTCATGACGCCGGAGAAGTTTTCGTCATACTCGCGGGAATACACAGAGGCCGAGCGTGAGGCGATCACGTTCCACGCCTACTCGGCCCTGCTGATCCCAGGCCTGCTTCAGACAGAGGAGTACGCCCGCGAGACAATCAGCAACTCGTACCCGCCACTGGACGACGAGACGGTTGCCGCCCGCGTGACCGGCCGGATGCAACGGCAGGAGCGGCTACGCAGCCGCCCAACCGTCTTTCACGGCTTCGTGATCCACGAAGCCGCACTCAGGGCAACCGTCGGCGCCAAGGACCTCATGAAACGGCAGCTCAATCACCTGCTCGATGTCGGCGAACTCCGCAACGTATCCATCCAGGCGCTGCCACTCGATCGGGCCGCCTACGCCGCACTCAACGGCCCGATGATCCTGCTGGAAACCCCGGACCATGAACAACTCGCCTATGTCGAGGGGCAGGGCACAGGGATCCTGCACGGCGAGCCTGAGCGAGTGAACCTCCTTGCGCAACGCCATGGAATGATCCGCACACAGGCCCTCAGCATTGAGGAGTCGAAGTCCTTCATCAGGCGGATGGCGGAAGAGCTATGAGCACCATGCTTCAGTGGTTCAAGTCCAGTTACAGCACGACGGACGGCGGAGAGTGCGTCGAAGTCGCCTCCTGCCCCTCCGCCATCCACGTCCGGGACTCCAAGGACAAGGCCGGCCCGACCCTCACCTTCTCCCCCGAGGCCTGGTCCGCCTTCGTCTCCTTCGCCTCCGAAGCTCAAGCCACACAGACCGAGTGACCCTCAATGGAACGGGTGGGCAACCACCTTCCAACCACCCCTGTGCGCAGCAGATATGACTTATCGTCATGACTTCTCCACAGGCGGTTTCCCCCTGTAGCGTGCGCAGCAACGAAACAACCCCCGCCGGTGCTACCAACACCGAACGGGGGTCTGACCGGCACGATCGAAAGAGACTCGATCCTGTGGCTACCCACGACTCTACCGCCATGGCCGCCCCCGGGTACGGCAAGCAGTCCGCCCCGGAGCAACTCCCCCGCTCCGCCAGGGACTTCGCCCACCTACCGGCGCGCGAGGCGTACCTCGCCTCGCTCATCGACCATCTCCCCGACGGCGCCGCCATGGACGTCAAGACGCTCGCCGCCCTCCAGCCCCACTACGGGCAGATGGCGTGCCGCACCGCCCTCAACAGGCTCTCCACCGCAGGTCACCTGCGTCGCGTCCGGGAGCGCATCGACTCCAAGGACTGCCGCTGGGTGTTCCACACCTACTTCTCCCGCACGCCCCGCTCCGACGCCTGGTGGACGCGCCTCCTCATGACCGGCGAGGCGTCAACGCCCTCCGCACCCGATCCCCCCGACGAGCGAACGCGCAACCGCACGCCCCTCCCCTCGGCCGCCTATGCCGCCCTCGCCGGCCTCGGCCTCGCCGACCCCCGTCTCGCCCTCTCCGCCGCCGACTGTGCCGCGCTCGAACCGCTCGCCGCCGAATGGTTCACCCGGGGCACCACCCCGGCCCTCTTCACCGCCGCCCTCACCGGCGGCCTCCCGCCGGACGTCCACAGCCCGGCCGCCTTCACCCGCCGCCGCCTGCTCGACAAGCTGCCCCCGGAACGCCACCCACAGCCACCACAGGCCGCCCGCGTCATCGAGTGCACCGCCTGCCGCACCCCCTGCCGTACCCAGGCCCTCCTCGGCGGCCTCTGCCGCACCTGCCGCGACGGCACCCCCATCACCCCGTCGCCCCGCCGGCACCTCCCTCCCGCCGCTGTACACGCCCACGCCGCCCGCGTCCGCGACACCCTCCGAAGTCACAACAACCCCGCACACATCCGTTGACACATGGCGGGAGCGCGCCGGTCGAACGGCAGCAGACCTTCCACGAGGGCGCGGACGGATCGACGTCGGCGTGCAAGGAGCCCGCCGGGCGACGTCCACGGTCGAATCAACGGGAGGGGAGGAAGAGCATGGCACCCCCACTGCATGACCCACTCGGCATCGACCCGGACGACCCCCACACCGCAGCAGGCCCGGAAGACGCCGAGGCCTACGCCGCGCTGGTGGAGACGCTCGTCGCGGCCCGGAAGAAGTGCGGCCTCACACAGCGCGATGTCGCCAAGCTCATGGGAACGACCCGGTCGACGATCTCGGCCTTCGAGCGGGTGGGCGGCGACGCCCGCTACTCCACTCTTCAGCGCTACGCACGGGCGGTCGGCGCCCGGCTCCACGGCCTGGTCGGCCACACCGGCCCGGCGAACCGTTCCGGGGCACCGGCCTCCGGCAGGGGCTCCTCGAACTGATCGGCGCCGCCGTCCTCCATCCCTGCCTCCGGGAGTCGCTGCGCGACCCCTGGGCGGCGGCCCGGCAGGTACGGCTCCCTGGATCATGAATATTCACAGGCTTCGGCGTGAACCTATGCGGAATCCAAAGGTGAACTAGGTAACACACCTTGCATTCCAAGTCACCTGGTTTGCCCGCATGCTGAGATCCATGCGATAGTCGAGATAGCCCAACGGCGGGCGACACAGCACGCCGCCCTGGGCCGATGACTTCGGCGGGCCCGACCTGGCACTGCCGACGCCCATCGCCCGGCACGCACCCCCTTGGCCGGCGCGATGACTTGCAGGGGCCCCCATCCGCCGGACCACGGCGAATCCGGGGGCCCTGCGCGTTTTCCGGGGACAGCCGTCCCGGGGAAGCGTTTCCCCTCCGGAGGTCCGAGGCCGGAGGCCCGGGACCTCAGCCCCGCTCCCGCACCTTCAGCTCGAACCAGACGCCCTTGCCCCGCGGCAGCAGGTCCGCGCCCCAGCGGTCGGCCAGGTCGTCGACCACCTTCAGCCCCCGCCCGCGCTCGTTCACCGGCTTGGCCTCGGCGAGGATCATGCAGGGCAGCGCCCGGGAGGAGTCGCGGACCTCGATCCGGAGCCAGCCGGGCTTGCGGCTGACGTGCAGGCCGATGGTGCGCCCGGCCGCGTGCCGCACCGCGTTGGCCACCAGCTCGCTGGTGAGCAGTTCCCCGACCTCCAGGTGCTGGTGGAGCTCCCAGTTCTCCAGGACGGAGAGCACCAGTCTGCGGGCCACCGGGCCCGACTCCGACCTGGACGGCAGCCGCACCTCGTTGGGCGCGGACTGGTCGCACAGTCTGCCGGAGTACAGCTCCTCCAACTCCGCGGAGGTGAGCCGCTCCAACGCCGAGAGCCCGCCGCCCTGGACGTCGATCCACGAGAACTCGGCCACCGCGCCGGCCCCGGGAACCGATGACTGATCTGCTTCGCCCCAACCCGCCATGCGGACCATCATTGCGGAACGCAAGCAGCCGCGTACGGACAATGAGCAAACGATCTCCCCGAGTCGGCATATGCCGGAAGCAAGAAGGGGTCGCCCCGGGCCGACTTCCGTCAATCCCGGGTTGACCCCTCCGCCGCTTCAGCAGCCGGTCACCAGGTGCTCCACGGCACGTTCCAACCGCTCAGCCCGTTCGCCGGGTCGAGGGTCTCCGTCCTGGTCGAGTTCTTCACGACCATGATGTCGCCGACCAGCGAGCCGTCGTAGAACTTGCCCATCGAGGTGCCGGAGCCACCGCCCTTGACGTCCTTGAGGCCCACGCAGCCGTGGCTGACGTTGTCCTCGCCGAAGACGTCGCTCCAGTAGTTGCCGTGCACGTACGTCCCGGACTCGGTCAGCCGCATCGAGTGCGGGACCTGGAGGTCGTACGGCGCACCGGTCATCCCGGGCAGGGTGCTGGACTGCATCCGCACCACGCCCTCCTTGGACATGACCACCATCGTCCCGTTCCAGGTGGGGTGTTCGGGTGAGCCGGAGGTGATGTCGATCTCGCTCGTCTGACCGCCCGATACGACCGTCATCTTGTGCGTCGCGGCGTCAACCGTCGAAATCTGGGACCGCCCGATCGTGAAGGGCTCGTCCCGGTCCCCGCCGTACACCCCCGGGGCGATCTCGACGCTCTTGAGCCGGTAGTGCACGGTCACCTTGGTGCCCGGTGCCCAGTACTGCTCCGGGCGGAAGTCCAGTCGGCGGTCGCCGAACCAGTGGCCCTTCACCACGGTGCCGTTGCTGGTCTCGAAGGCGATGCCCTTGGCGACCTCGTCCTTGTTCTTGACGTCCTTGCTGAAGTTCACCGAGACGATCATGCCGACGCCGTAGGTGGCGTCGTTCTCCACGTTGTCCGAGGCCTTGGCGAGCGCCGTCGGGGTCAGCGTGCTGAAGCTGCTGTCCGCGGTGGCGACCGCGCCGTCGGCGTCCGCGGCCATCGCGCTGACCTGGTAGGCGGTGCCCACCTCCAGGCCGGCCGTGGGCACCCAGGAGGCGCCGTCGGCGGAGATGGTGCCGGGGACCTCCTTGCCGGTCCGGTCGCTCACCTTGACGGTGGTGAGCCTGCCCCCGGTCGCGCCGACCTTGAGCGCGTTGGGCGCCACGTCCACCGAGCCGGCCTTGGGCTCGATGCTCACGGCGGCCTTGGAGACCTTCGGCACCGCGCTGGTGGGCACCGCCGCCGAGGGCTTGGCGTCGGCCGCGCCGGCCGCCAGATCGGCCTTGGCCGCGCTGCTGCCGCCCCCGTTGCCCCCGCCACCCCCGCCGCAGGCGGCCGTCAGCGCCATCGCCCCGCCGACCAGACCGACCGCCACCACTCTGCGTATCGACCTCAACGTCGATTCCCTCCCTCAGAAGATCCGAGAAACTCCCCGTGGACCCGACGGACCCGACCGGTTATACGCACCCGGCCACCGGAAAGGTTGCGCCATGCATGGGGCTCGCCGCCCCGGAAACCGCGGCGGCCCGCCCCCAACGGGTGAGGATCGGGCCGCGCGACGAAGGACTCGCCGGAGGGCCCGGATAGCCGGGCCCTCCGCCGGGTAGGGCCTACCAGTTGGCCCAGTCCACGTTCCAGCCGCCCAGCCCGTTGGAGGGCGCGACGGTCTTCTCCTTGGTGTTCACGATCTTGATCGGGTCGCCGATCATCGAGTCGTTGAAGAACTTGCCCGCGACCGAGCTGTCGCTGCCGCCCTTGACGTCCTGCATCGACACGCAGCCGTGGCTGGCGTTGGTCTTGCCGAACGGGCTGGCCCAGTAGTTGCCGTGCACGAAGGTGCCGGAGGTGGTCAGCCGCATCGCGTGCGGCACGTCCTGGATGTCGTACTCGCCGCCGAGACCGACGGTCTGCGAGTTCATCCGGGTGACCTTCTCCTTGGACATGACCACCATCGTCCCGCCCCAGGACGGCGTGGCGTCCGCGCCCAGGGTGACCGGCAGGGTGGCGCTCTGGCCGTCCCGCTCGACGGTCATCTGGTGCGACTTGGCGTCCGCGGTGGAGATCATCGAGCGGCCGATGGTGAACGGCTCGTCCTTGTCCACGTCGCCGTAGATGCCCGGGGCGACCTCGACGTTCTTCAGCCGGTACTTGACGGTCACCTTGGTGCCCGGCGCCCAGTACTTCTCCGGACGGAAGTCCACCCGGCGGTCACCGAACCAGTGGCCCTTGACCACGGTGCCGTTGCTGGACTCGATGCTGATGCCCTTGAGGACGGCGTCCTTGTTCTTGACGTCCTTGTTGAAGTTCACCGAGACGATCATGCCGACGCCGTAGGTGGCGCCGTCGCTGATGTTGTCGTTGGTGGAGATCTTCTTCTCCGGCGTCAGCGTGGTGAACGAGGTGGTGGACGCCGCCACCAGGCCCTCGCCGTCCTTGGCCTGGGCGTTCACCTTGTACGCCATGCCGACGGCCAGCGCCCCCGAGGGCTTCCAGCCGGTGCCGTCCGGGGTGATCGCGCCCTCGACCGGCTTCCCGTCCTTGTCGGTCACCTCGACCGTGGTGAGCTTGCCGTTGGAGACGGCCACCTGGAGCCCGTTCGGCGGGACGTCCAGGGCGCCGTCCTTCGGCTCGACGGCGAGCACCGCCGCCGAGGGCTTCGGCGTGGCCGCCCCGCCCCCGTCCGCCGCGGCCGGAGCCGAGGCCGCGCCGCCGGCCGCCGAACCGCCCGAACCGTCCGAACCGCTGCCCTTGTCGTCGTTGCAGGCGGCGGTGAGCAGCAGCACCCCGCCCATGACCAGCGCCATCGCACCTCTGCGCCCGTAGCGGTTGGTGGTGCGTATCGCTGCGCCGGCCGTCTTACCCGTCTTCACGGTTTCTCCCCTCCCGGTCTTCACTCACTTGACGCGTTGAGTGCCCCCATGAGTTGCACTGTCCGACCGATCTTTCCGGCCGGACCCCGGACGCGCCGGAGCAGGATAACTAAGCCTTCCGAGTGAAAGCTGAGAGGAGTCGGGTTGACGGCATGTGAAGCAGTGGTAAAGGCGGACGGAACGGGCGCAAGTACCCTTACGGCACCTGCCGCAGCGCGCTCCCGGCCACCCACTGGTCCCACGGCACGTTCCAGCCGTTGAGCCCGTTCTGCGGCGGCACGAAGTCCCCGGACGAGGCCTTCACCTCCAGCACGTCCCCCGGGATGGTGTGCTCGAACAGCCAGCCCGCCGGGGAGTCCTTGCTCGTCCCGCCCTTCGCGTCGGCCAGCCCGATGCAGCCGTGGCTGGTGTTGGCGGCGCCGAACACCCTCGGGTCGGCCCAGTAGTTGCCGTGCACGAAGGTGCCGGAGGTGGTGAGCCGCATCGCGTGCGGGACGTCCTTGATGTCGTACTCGTCGCCCATGCCGACGGTCTGCGAGTTCATCCGGGTCACCTTGTACTTCTCCGACACCACCATCACCCCGCGGTAGGTGGAGTGGTCACGGCTGCCGCCGGAGACCTTGAGCACCCGGACCACCTTGCCGCCCTGGCCGGCCCGGACGGTCAGGGTGTGGGCGTCCAGGTCGACGGTGGAGACCTGCGCCCGGCCGATGGTGAAGTGCAGCTCCCGGCTCTGGGTGCCGTACTCCCCCGGCGCGCCCTGCACGTCCTTGAGCCGCAGCGCCACCGTGACCCTGGTGCCGGCCGCCCAGTACTGCTGCGGCCGGACGTCCAGCCGCTGACCGCCGAACCAGTGCGCGGCCACCGGCACCGGCGGGTCGGCCGTCACCTGCACGGCCCGCTCCACCGCCGCCCGGTCGGTGATCGGACGGCTGAAGCGCAGCGAGACCGGCATCCCGACGCCGACCGTGGAGCCGTCCTCCGGGGTGAAGAAGGCCACGAAGGTGTGCGTCGGGGGGACGGTCGTGAACGCCGAGTGCTGGGCCGCCTTCTGGCCCTGGTCGTCCTCGGCGACGGCGTCCACGGTGAAGGCCGTCCCGAGCGGCAGCGGCCCGTCCGGCACCCACCCGCTCCCGTCCGGCCCGATCGTGCCCGGTACCTCGACGCCCTTCCCGTCCGCCAGCCGCACGGACACCAGCCGCCCCTGCGCCACACCCACCCGGACGGCCCCCTCCGGCTGCACGTCCTGCGCCCCGTCGGCCGGCTGCACGGAGAGCACCGCCCGCGACGGCACCGCGGGCACCGCCCGCCCACCCCCCGCGACCGCGTCCCCGTCCGGCGGAACCGGCGGCCCACCGCACCCCGCCAGGACGGCCAGGCAGCAGACCACCGCCGCCGCGCCCCGCGCCCACACCCGTCCTCGGCGCCGCATCCCGGGGCCCTCCCACTGTTCACCGTCCGACGCCCGGAACAACGAGCCCCCTCCCGCCGAAGACACGCCACCCCACCCTCCCGGGAGCCGCCCTCCCGGGAGCCCGGACCCCACCACCGCTTCCACCCCGCACAATCCGGGAAAGGAAAGGTGAACGGACCCGGAACACCCCACCCAGGGAGGCCCCCCGCCATGGCGTCGGACCAGGAGCTGACCCCCGGCAGCCCGCACCCCCTGGGCGCCCGCTTCCGCACCGGCCGCCAAGGCCCCGGCACCAACTTCGCGCTCTGGGCGGCCGGCGCCGAGGCCGTCGAACTGTGCCTGTTCGACGAGGACGGCCGGGAGAGCCGGCACCACCTCACCGAGCAGGACGTCCAGGTCTGGCACGGCTTCCTCCCCGGCGTGCGCCCCGGCACCCGCTACGGCTTCCGCGTGCACGGCCGCTGGGACCCGTGGACCGGCGCCCGCTGGAACCCGGCCAAGCTGCTGCTCGACCCGTACGCCCGGGCCGTCGACGGCTGTTACACCTCGCACGACGCCGCCTGCTCCGCCGTCCGCAACTGGCCCGAGGCGGACGTCGCCGACACCGTCCGGGACAACCGCGACTCCGCGCCGTACGTCCCCAGGTCCGTGGTCGTCCACGACGAGGACGACTGGTCCGACGACCGCCGCCCGAAGACCCCGTGGTCCGAGACGGTGCTCTACGAACTGCACGTGCGCGGCTTCACCATGCGCCACCCCGGCGTCCCGCCGGAGCTGCGCGGCACCTACGCCGGCCTCGCCCACCCCGCCGCCCTCGCCCACCTCACCCGCCTCGGGGTGACGGCCGTCGAGCTGCTCCCGGTGCACCAGCACGCCAGCGAGGACCACCTGCAGGCCCGCGGACTGGTCAACTACTGGGGCTACAACACGGTCGGCTACTTCGCCCCGCACGCCGGCTACTCCGCCTCCGGCTCCCGCGGCGGCCAGGTCGGCGAGTTCAAGCGGATGGTCCGCGCCCTGCACGCCGCCGGGATCGAGGTGATCCTGGACGTGGTGTTCAACCACACCGCCGAGGGCGGCGCACTCGGCCCGGCGCTCTCGCTGCGCGGCATCGACAACGCCGCCTACTACCGCCTCCCGCCCAACCGCCCGCGCGGCTACGCCGACTACACCGGCTGCGGCAACACCCTGGACACCCGCCGCCCCCAGGTGATCCGGCTGATCACCGACTCGCTGCGCTACTGGGTCGCCGAGATGGGCGTGGACGGCTTCCGCTTCGACCTGGCCGCCGCACTGGCCCGCGGCGGCCCGAACGGCGGCGACGCCGTCGACATGGAGCACCCCTTCCTCGCCGCCGTCGCCCAGGATCCCCTGCTCCGCCGGGTGAAGCTGATCGCCGAGCCCTGGGACGTGGGCCCGGGCGGCTACCAGGTCGGCGGCTTCCCCCCGCTGTGGGCCGAGTGGAACGACAAGTACCGCGACACCGTACGGGACTTCTGGCGCGGCGCCCGCCCGGACGTGCGCGAGCTCGGCTACCGCCTCTCCGGCTCCTCCGACCTCTACCAGCGGGCCGGCCGCCGCCCGGGCGCCTCGGTCAACTACGTGACGGCGCACGACGGTTTCACCCTGCGCGACCTGGTCTCCTACGACCGCAAGCACAACGAGGCCAACGGCGAGGACAACCGGGACGGCACCGACGACAACCGCTCCTGGAACCACGGCGCCGAGGGCGAGAGCACCGACCCGGCGGTCGGCTCCCTGCGGATGCGCCAGCTGCGCAACCTGACCGCCACCCTGCTGCTCTCCGCCGGCGTCCCGATGATCACCGCCGGGGACGAACTGGGCCGCACCCAGGGCGGCAACAACAACGCCTACTGCCAGGACAACGAGGTCGGCTGGCTGGACTGGTCGCTGCTGGAGCAGCCCGGGTGGCAGCAGCTGTGCGAGCTCACCGCCCGGCTGGTCGGCCTGCGCCGGGCCCACCCGGTGCTGCGCCGGCGGGCGTTCTTCTCGGGCCGCGCCACCACCCCCGGCGGCCGGCCCGACCTCGTCTGGTTCACCGCGCGGGGCACCGAGATGACCGAGGCCGACTGGTTCGCGCCGACCGCCTGCCTCGGCATGCTGCTCTCCGGCACCGCGCTGTCCGAACGGGACGAGGCCGGGCTGCCGCTCGGCGACGACGGCTTCCTGCTGCTGCTCAACGCGGGCCACGAACCGGTGGTGTTCACCCTGCCCGGAGAGCCCTGGGCGGCGCCGACGGCCGGGTGGCGGACGGTGGTCGACACCGCCGTGGGCCCGGGCGGACCGGACCCGGACGAACCGGATCCGCGCGGCACCGTCGTCCTGGGCGGGCGCTCGCTGCGGCTGCTGTGCGCGCCCGCCGCCTGAACGGCCGGGCTCAGCCGCGGGCGTGCCCGAGCTCGACGTTCTCCAGCACGCCGATCGCGTCCGGCACCAGCACCGCCGCCGAGTAGTAGGTGCTGACCAGGTAGGAGGCGATCGCCTTCTCGTCGATGCCCATGAACCGGACGTTCAGACCCGGCTCCACCTCGTCCGGGATGCCGATCTGGGTGATGCCGACCACGCCCTGGTTGTCCTCGCCGGCGCGCATCGCGATGAACGCGGTGGTCTGCTGGTCGGACACCGGGATCTTGTTGCACGGGAAGATCGGCACCCCGCGCCAGGTCGGCCGCTGCTTGCCGAGGACGACGGCGGTGGCCGGGTAGACGCCGGCCCGGTTGCACTCCCGCTCGAAGGCCGCGATCGCCCGCGGGTGGGCGAACAGGTAGTCGGTGTCGCGGCGCATGCTCAGCAGCTCGTCCAGGTCGTCCGGGGTGGGCGCCCCGGTGCGGGTCTGGATCCGCTGGTCGAAGTCGGCGTTGTTGAGCAGGCCGAACTCCGGGTTGTTGATGATCTCGTGCTCCTGCCGCTCCCGCAGCGCCTCGATGGTCAGCCGCAGCTGCTCCTCGGTCTGGTTCATCGGCTGGTTGTAGAGGTCCGCGACCCGGGTGTGCACCTTGAGCACGGTCTGCGCGACGCTCAGCTCGTACTCGCGCGGCTTCAGTTCGTAGTCGACGAAGGCGCCGGGCAGCTCGTACTCGCCCCGGTGGCCGGCCGAGAGGTCGATCTCGGCCTCGCCGTGCTCGTTCTGCGCCTGCGCGACGTCGGCGGCGAAGCCCAGCAGCTGCTCGCGCAGCGACTCCGAGCGGCCGATCAGCTCCTGGAGCACCGGCCAGGGCAGCGCCATCGCGACCCCGGAGGTGCTCGCCTTCACGGTGTACGGCCAGGTGCCGCCGCCCTCGGTGATCGCCTCGTCGCCGAGGTGGTCGCCGTCGGCGAGCGAACCGAGCACCGTCTGGTCGCCGTACTTGCCGGTGCCGATCCGGTCCACCTTGCCGTGCGCGATCAGGAACACCTCCTCGATCGGCGCCCCCTCCTGCACCAGCACCTCGCCCTGCGCGAAGTCCCGCTGCACGAACCGGCGGGCCATCTCGGCCAGCACCTCCTCGTCCTCGAAACCGCGCAGCGCCGGCACCTCGGCCAGCGAGGGGGCGATCACCGTCACCGCGGAGCCGGTCTTCGTGAAGCTCACCCGGCCCTGTCCGGGGGCGAAGCTCAGCCGCCGGTTGACCCGGTAGGTGCCCGCGCTGACCTGCACCCACGGCAGCATCTTCAGCAGCCAGCGGGAGGTGATCTCCTGCATCTGCGGCTTCGACTTGGTCGTCGTCGCCAGGTTCCGCGCCGCGGTCGTGCTGAGGCTGAGCTGGGCCCGTACCTGCACGATTGCGGAGCCGGGCCCGGGGGTGGGTTCGGTTTCGACCGTCATGTGTGCACTCCTGTCACTCGCGCGTCAAAGGGCATCCGTCAGGAGATGTCATCGGCCGGTCGGCAGGGCGCTCGCAAGAGGCGCACGGCGCATTCCTCCCCACACGAACGACAGTGCGCGCCCCCTCCTTCGCGCGCGCCCCGCCCGTTCGGGTGGCCGGTTCTCGCCGGGCGCCGACGACAGGGGCGAAAAACCGGATGAGAAGTGACGGCCTCTCTGCCTACCCTCACCGCGATGGCCGAGAACAGGCAGGACCCCGAGAACCCGCCCCGGACGAGCCCCCGATCCGACGGGCCGGAGGGCACCGGCAGAACCGACGAACCCGACGCGGCCGCCCCGGCCGGGTCCGGGCCGCGGCGCTCCGCGGTCCGCTCCCTGCTGCGCCTGTGGCCGTACGCCCGCGCCGTCCGCGGCCGGCTGGCCGTCTCGGTGACGGCCGCCACGCTCGCCATGCTCAGCACCCTCGCCGTCCCGGTGGTCCTCGGCCGGATCGTGGACGGCCCGCTCGCCGAGCGCGACCTGGACGGCCTCTGGCCCCTGGTCGGCCTGCTGCTGCTCCTCGGCCTGGTCGAGTCCGCGCTGTTCTACACCCGCCGGGTGGTGCTGGCCCGCCCGCTGGCCGGGCTGGAGACGGCGATGCGCGGGGACCTCTTCGCCAAGCTCCAGCGGCTGCCGGTCTCCTTCCACGACCGCTGGGGCTCCGGCCAGCTGCTCTCCCGGGCCACCGCCGACATGTACACCATGCGGCTGTTCCTGGCCTTCCCGCTGGTCTTCCTGATCGTCAACTCGGTGATGTTCCTGGCCGGCGCGGTGCTGATGTTCACCCAGGACTGGCGGCTCGCCCTGATCACCCTGGCCCCGGTCGTCCCGCTGTTCGTGGCCACCCGGCGGTTCGAGCGCGGCTACTCCGGCGCCACCCGGCTCGCCCAGGACCAGAACGGTGACCTCGCCACCGTGGTCGAGGAGTCCGTCCTCGGCATCCGCGTCCTCAAGGCCTTCGGCCGTCACCGCTCGATGGCCGAACGCTTCCGCGTCCAGTCCCAGGAGCTGCGCCGCACCGAGCTGCGCAAGGCGCACCTGCTCGCCAACCTCTGGGCGATCACCGTCGGCCTGCCGGAGGTCGCGCTGGGCTGCGCCCTCGCCGTCGGCGCCTACCTGGTGGCCCACGACGGGCTGAGCGCCGGCACCCTGGTCGCCTTCCTCTCCACCGCGCTCGCGCTGCGCTGGCCGATCGAATCGCTCGGCTGGCTGCTCGCCTACGGCAACGACGCCGCCACCGCCACCGACCGCTTCTTCGAGGTGCTGGACGAGCCGGAGGCCCCCGGGACGGACACCCCGGCCCCGGGCACCGCCACCGGCCCCGGCGCCCGGGACGGCATCCGCTTCACCGGCGTCCGCTTCCGCTACCCCGACGCCCCCGAGGACGGCCCCGACCTGCTGGCCGGCATCGACCTGCACGTCCGCAGCGGCGAGACGATGGCCCTGGTCGGCGCCACCGGCAGCGGCAAGACCACGCTCACCGCCCTGCTCCCCCGGCTGTACGAGGCCACCGCCGGCACCATCACGCTGGACGGCCGGGACATCCGCGAGCTGCCCCCGCGGCAGCTGCGCGAACTCGTCGCGGTCGCCTTCGAGGAGCCCACGCTGTTCTCCGCCACCGTCCGGGAGAACGTCCTGATGGGCGCCCCGGGCGCCGGCGAGGAACAGCTGCGCACCGCCCTCGCCACCGCCCAGGCCGGCTTCGTCGAGAAGCTCCCGCAGGGCGCGGACACCGAGGTCGGAGAGCAGGGCCTGAGCCTGTCCGGCGGCCAGCGCCAGCGCCTCGCGCTGGCCCGCGCGGTGGTCGGCGACCCGGACTTCCTGGTGCTGGACGACCCGCTCTCCGCCCTGGACGTGCACACCGAGGCCCTGGTCGAGCGGGCCCTGCGCGAGGTGCTCGGCACCACCACCGCCCTGGTGGTCGCCCACCGCCCCAGCACCGTGCTGCTCGCCGACCGGGTCGCGGTGCTGGCGGACGGCCGGATCGCGGCCGTCGGCACCCACCAGGAGCTGCTGCGCGACTGCGCGCACTACCGGGAACTGATGTCGGGCGAGGCCGCCCCGGTGCCCGAGGGCGCCCTCGTGTCGAAAGGAGGGCGCGCATGACCACCACCGCCGAACCCGTGCGGACCGGACCCGCCGCGCCGGCCGAGGAGGAACTGCCCCCGCCGCCCGTCGACGAGGAGGACATCCCCGTCCCGCCGGGCGCGCCCGGGGCACTGCTGCGCTCGCTGCTCGGCCCGCACCGGGCCCGGATCACCGTCGCGATGGTGATCATCCTGGTCCAGCAGGCGGCGCTCCAGTCCGGGCCGCTGCTGGTCGCGGTGGCGATGGACCGCGGCATCCCGGCCCTGCGCGAGCACGACTCCGGCCCGCTGATCGCGGTGGTCGCGGCCTACCTGTCCTGCTCGCTGCTCAGCCCGGTGCTGCAGTGGGCGTTCATCAAGATCAGCGCCCGGGTCAACCAGGACATCCTGCTGGAGCTGCGCGGCCGGATCTTCCGGCACGCCCAGCGGCTCGGCCTGGACTTCCACGAGCGCTACACCTCGGGCCGGATCATCTCCCGCGCCACCAGTGACGTCGACGCGCTGCGCGAGCTGCTCTCCGAGGGTCTCCAGGAGCTGCTGACGGTCTTCCTGTCGGTCTGCTACATCTCGGTGCTGCTGCTGGCGCTGGACTGGCGGCTCGGCCTGGTCTCACTGGCGGCCTTCCTGCCGCTGGCCCTGGTCGCCCGCTCCTTCCGCAGCCGCTCGCGGCGGGTCTACCGGCGCTCGCGCACCTCGGCCGCCTCGCTGATCGTCCGTTTCACCGAGACCATGAACGGCATCCGTCCGGTGCAGGCCTTCCGCCGCGAGAAGGCCAACGACGCCGCCTTCGCCGCGGTCAACCAGCAGTCCGCGACCGCGACGGCGGACGGCCTGCTGGAGATCGCCCGCTACGTCGGCCTCTCCCGCGCCACCGCCAACGTGTGGACCACCGGTGTGGTGCTGCTCGGCGGCTACCTGGTCGTGGACGACGCGCTGGAGCTGGGCGTGCTCACCGCCTTCGCGCTCTACCTGCGCCGGCTCTTCGACCCGATCGACCAGCTGGCGATGTTCCTGAACAGCTACCAGTCGGCCGCGGCCGCCCTGGAGAAGATCGCCGGCCTGCTCGCCCACGAGCCGACCGTCGCCGAGCCCACCGAGCCCGTCGAGCTGCCCCGGGCCGACGGCAAGGGCCGGTCCGTGGCCTTCGAGGGCACCCGCTTCGCCTACCGCACCGGCAAGGAGGTGCTGCCGGCCTTCGACCTGCTGGTCCCGGCCGGGCAGACGGTGGCGGTGGTCGGCGCGACCGGCGCGGGCAAGTCGACGCTCGCCAAGCTGCTGGCCCGCTTCCACGACCCGACCGACGGCCGGATCCGGCTGGACGGCGTGGACCTGCGCGACCTGGCCGCCCCCGAGCTGCGGCGCGGGGTGGTGATGGTGACCCAGGAGTCCTTCCTGTTCTCCGGCACCGTCGCCGAGAACATCGCGCTCGGCCGCCCCGGCGCCACCCGCGAGGAGGTCGAACAGGCCGCCCGCGACATCGGCGCGTACGAGTTCGTCGCCGCCCTGCCGGACGGCTTCGACACCGACGTGCGCAAGCGCGGCGGCCGGATCTCGGCCGGCCAGCGCCAGCTGGTGGCCTTCGCCCGCGCCCTGCTGGCCGACCCGGCGGTGCTGATCCTGGACGAGGCGACCAGCTCGCTGGACGTCCCCGGGGAGCAGGCCGTGCAGCGGGCGATGCGCACCGTGCTGGCCGGCCGGACGGCGGTGATCATCGCCCACCGGCTCTCCACCGTGGAGATCGCCGACCGCGTCCTGGTGATGGATCAGGGCCGGATCGTGGAAGATGGCTCCCCACAGGAGCTGATCGACGGCTCCGGCCGCTTCGCCGCCCTCCACCGGGCCTGGCGGGACAGCCTGGTCTAGAGTCCCGCTCCGGGCCTCCGGGCCCCATGAATGTGCCCGTCCGGGTGCGCCGTCACGCACCCGGCCGGGCCACCCCACTTCCCGACCGTGCCTACGGCCGCGGCCTCGGCCGCGGTTCACGGCCGCCGCGGGCGGCTGCCGTCCTCGCCGGGACGCACGGCAGCCGCCGGCGGGGTCAGCGCAGCAGCCCGGCGTCCATCCCGGCCGACTCGGCCGGCAGGGCGACCAGCCCCAGCTCGGCCGGCGAGGCCAGCCGGGGGTGCGCGGGCAGCACCCGGACGGTGTAGCCGAACGGGCCGGTCCGGCACAGCTCCAGCGAGCCCTCGTAGCGGGTGCGGCCGTCCAGGTCGGGCCCGCCGACCGGCTTGAGGGCGAGCAGGCAGGCGTCCGAGATCCGGTCCCGTTCGTCCACCCGGCCGGAGACCACCTGCACCTCGACGTCGCCCGGCTCCAGCGTCCCGAGCGCGACCTGCACCCGCAGCGCCAGCGAACTGCCCAGTTCCTGCGCCTCGGCCGGGCAGTCCGCCTCGACGTGCTCGACCCGGACGGCCGGCCACGCCTCCCGGACCTTCGCCTTCCAGGCCGCCAGCTCGCACGCGCCCGTGAACCGCCCGGTCGGGTGCTGTCCCGCCAGCTCCCGCTGGGCCTGCGCCGCCGGGGCGTACAGCCGTTCGACGTACTCCCGGACCATCCGCCCGGCCAGCACCTTGGGCCCGAGGGTGACCAGGGTGTGCCGGACCATGGCGATCCACTGCTGCGGCAGCCCGTCGGCGTCCCGGTCGTAGAACCGGGCGGCGACCTGGTTCTCGATCAGGTCGTAGAGCGCGGCCGCCTCGATGTCGTCGCGCCGCTCGGCCTCGCCGCTGTCCGGGTCGAGCACCCCGCCGCTCTCGTCGGCGGTGGGGATCGCCCAGCCGTTGCGGCCGTCGAACCACTCGTCCCACCAGCCGTCCAGGACGGACAGGTTGAGGCAGCCGTTGAGCGCGGCCTTCATCCCGGAGGTGCCGCAGGCCTCCAGCGGGCGCAGCGGGTTGTTCAGCCAGACGTCGCAGCCCGGGTAGAGCCGCTGGGCCATCGCCATGTCGTAGTCCGGCAGGAAGACGAGCCGGTGCCGAACCGCCGGGTCGTCGGCGAAGGCGACCATCTGCTGGATCAGCCGCTTGCCGCCGTCGTCGGCCGGGTGGGCCTTGCCGGCGACGACGATCTGCACCGGCCGGGTGGGGTGCAGCAGCAGCGCGCGCAGCCGCTGCGGGTCGCGCAGCATCAGGGTGAGCCGCTTGTACGAGGGCACCCGGCGGGCGAAGCCGATGGTGAGCACATCGGGGTCGAGCACCGAGGAGACCCAGCCGAGCTCGGCCGCGCCGGCCCCGCGCCGGCGCCAGGAGGCGTGCAGCCGGCGGCGGGCCTCCTCCACCAGCTGGGCCCGCAGGGTGCGCCGCAGCTCCCAGACCTCGGTGTTGCCGATCCTCTCCAGCGCGCTCCAGCACCCGGTCTCGCCGGTGGTCATCGCCTCCTCGGCGCGCTCGGCGCCGAGTTCGGCGGCGCCGAGCCGGACCACCGCCGGGTCGATCCAGGTGGCGGCGTGCACGCCGTTGGTGACGGAGGTGATCGGCACCTCGGCGGGGTCGAAGCCCGGCCACAGGCCGTTGAACATCGAGCGGCTGACCTCGCCGTGCAGGGTGGAGACCCCGTTGGCGCGCTGGGCCAGCCGCAGGCCCATGGCGGCCATGTTGAAGAGCTTCGGGTCCCCGTCGTGCCAGCTCTCCGCGCCGAGCGCGAGCACCTGGTCGACCGGGACGCCCGGTAGCGCGGCGTCGCCGCCGAAGTGGCGGGCGACCAGCTCGCGGTCGAAGCGGTCGATGCCGGCCGGGACGGGCGTGTGGGTGGTGAAGAGGGTGCCGGCCCGGACGGCCTCCAGGGCGGCGGCGAAGTCGAGGCCGCTCCGGCCGTCGGCGATCAGTTCGCGGATGCGTTCCACGCCGAGGAAGCCGGCGTGGCCCTCGTTGGTGTGGAAGACGTCGGGGGCGGGGTGCCCGGTGAGCCGGCAGTAGGTGCGCACCGCCCGGACGCCGCCGATGCCCAGCAGCATCTCCTGGAGCAGCCGGTGCTCGCTGCCGCCGCCGTACAGCCGGTCGGTGACGTCCCGCTCGGCGGGCGAGTTGGCCTCGATGTCGGAGTCGAGCAGCAGCAGCGGGACCCGCCCGACCTGGGCCTTCCAGATGTGGGCGGCCAGGGTGCGGCCGCCGGGCAGGGCGAGGTCGACCCGGCCGGGGGTGCCGTCGGCCTCCCGCAGCAGGCTGACCGCGAGTTCGTCAGGATCGAGCAGCGGATAGCGCTCCTGCTGCCAGCCGTCCCGGCTCAGGGACTGGCGGAAGTAGCCGTGCCGGTAGAACAGGCCGACGCCGATGACCGGCACGCCGAGGTCGCTGGCGGCCTTGAGGTGGTCGCCGGCCAGGATGCCGAGCCCGCCGGAGTACTGGGGCAGTGCGGCGGCGATGCCGTACTCGGGCGAGAAGTAGGCGATCGCGGCGGGCAGCGGGGCGGCGTCGGACTGCTGTCGGTTCTGGTACCAGCGGGGGCCGGTGAGGTACTCGCGCAGGTCGTCGGCGAGGTCGCCGAGTCTGCGCAGGAAGCGCCGGTCGGTGGCGAGCGCGGCCAGTCGGGCGGCCGGGACCTCCCCGAGCAGCCGTACCGGGTCCTCACCGGTCGCGGCCCAGACCTCCGGGTCCACGGACCGGAAGAGGTCCCTGGTCTCGGGATGCCAGGACCAGCGCAGGTTGAGGGCCAGCTCGTGCAACGGCTGGAGTTGTTCGGGCAGGACGGTGCGGACGGTGAATCTGCGGATTGCCTTCACGGCGTGAAGCGTAGCCGCGGCGGTCGGCCGGACAGTGCGTCAAGTGGGCTATTGGGCATCCGTTCGGGCTATTGATGAGATCGCATTCGGCGCATTGGGCTGCACGGGGGGCGCGCGAGGCGCACATTCCGGGGGTCCGCGCTACCAATACGTGAACTCTTCGGTACGGCTCCATTTCCGATGGCTCGTCCACTCGGGAGAAGGCCCGAAACTACTGTCGTACCGCTGCAAAAACCTCGCCCCCGGTGCGAGGATGACCGAAGGTCGTTGATGCTGTGGGGAGTGCGACGACGGGTGGCGTCCCCCGCGAAGCAGCACGTCCGAATCCTTTTCGCGTTGGCCGTTCCCGCCCTTCTTAGCCCATTCGGCGATCACCTCGCACGGACGCGTGTCCTCGCGCCCGGCCCGCTCGTTCACGGGTGGACCGGGGCGGCCGGGGACGTGCCCCGCGGAGGCGTGCGCCGGGACGCACACGGGCTCCGGGGCGTCCCACCACCGGCCCGGCGGGCGCCGGGCAGGTTGCCGGGAACAGCGGCGCGGGCAGGCTCCGGTCGCACGTCCTCCCCACCCAGCAGTCCTCCGGTACTCCCCCGGCCCGACCCCGGCCCGCGGGGAGCTGCCGCCGATCTCGGGCAGGAGCTTGGCATGCACGGCGACACGCGGGACCAGTCCACACCGGTGGCCGAAGGCCTCGACGCAGCGGTCGCGGAATCCGCCGGACGGATGGATTCTGACACTCGGACAGATCCGGCGATGCCGGCGCCGAGGGCGTCCGGGGCGGTCGGTGGCGGATCCTCCGAAGCCCAGCCCTCCACGGCACGGCCCTCCACGACCCGACACCCCGGGGCGGCGGAGGACCGGACCGCGGCGCCCCGCCGGCGCACCACCACGCGCCGCACCACCGCCACCGGGTCGGCCACCACCCCGCAGGCCGGCACCGGGGCCGATCCCGCGCCGCGCCGGACGTCCCCCGCCAAGGCG
>NZ_JBEXWT010000039.1:0-80127 GCF_040629945.1 Kitasatospora sp. NPDC005856
CGATCCCTCAATCCCACAAGATCAGCACGCTCAACGCCCACGGTCCTCGCAACTCCCACAGATCGCGGGTGTTGCGAGGACCGTTAGAACCCAAGCAGGCGTCCGGGGCCCTGCCTCGTACGTCTCGTACGCGCCGGTCAGCTGCCGACGAAGGCGGCCAACAGCAGCCAGACCACCGGGGCGGTCGGCAGGAGCGAGTCCAGCCGGTCCATGATGCCGCCGTGGCCGGGCAGCAGCGTGCCCATGTCCTTGATCCCGAGGTCGCGCTTGATCATCGACTCGCCCAGGTCGCCCAGGGTCGCGGTGACCGCCGCACAGCCGCCCAGGATCAGGCCCTGCCACCAGCTGCCGCCGTCGATGATCAGCTCCATCAGCAGCGCGCCCGCCAGCATCGACAGGCCGATGCCGCCGGCCAGGCCCTCGCGGGTCTTGCCCGGGCTGATCGTCGGGGCCAGCTTGGTCTTCCCGAACTTGTAGCCCACCGCGTACGCGCCGGTGTCGCTGCAGATCGTCACGATCAGGAAGAGCACGATCCGCTGGGGGCCGTCGTCGGCCGCCAGCATCATCGCCACGAAGGTGGCCAGGAACGGCACGTAGAAGGCCGTGAACACGCCTGCCGTTATGTCCCGCAGGTAGTCCTCCGGCGGCTCGGCCATCCGCCAGACCATCACCGCCAGCCCGGTCAGCGCGAGCGAGGCGGCGGCCCACTGGATGCCGGACCAGTAGCCGGTGGCGACCATCGCGATGCCGCCCACGACCAGCGGGATCAGCGGCGCCTTGATCTGCTTGCGCTCGGCGAGCCGGCTGGTCAGCTCCCAGACGCCGACCGCGACCGCGGCCATCACGACGACCAGGAACAGCGCCTTCACCACGAACAGCGAGGCGACGATCACCGCGCCCAGGCCGACGCCCACGCCTATGGCGGCCTGGAGGTTACGGCCACCGCGCTGCTTGCGCGGCTGCGGCTGCGGGGCGGGCTGGGCGGCCACGGGTGTCTCCTGCCCTGGGTGGGACGACGGCACGAAGTGGGGCTGCCCGGCCGCCAGGTGGTTCGCCGGCGGCGCGGGATGCACCGGTGCCCCCGGGTGCGGCGGGGTGCCGCGGCCGGGGGCGGGGGGAGCGTCGTCGGATATCGCGCGCAGCACGACCGTCTCCGTCACGCCCGGCGGCGCCGACTGGGGCTGCTCGTCCCGGAAGAACGCGCCGCTCAGCCGGGACTCCCTGCCCTGTCCCCCGGCGGGCTCGGCCGGGCCGCCGGGGGCGGGCCGGCCGTGGGCCGAGGGCCCGCCATGGGCGGCGGGCCCACCGTGGGCGGCGCGCCGACCGGGGTCGGGCGTGCCGGGCGGCGGCCCGGGCTCGGCCGGCACGGGAGGCATGACCTGAGTCTCCTCCGCATCGCCGCCCCAGTACACCGGAGGCTGCTGCGACTGATCCGAACGGAGGCCCGGCACCCCGGGGGCGGCACCCGGCACGCCCGGGGGCACGGCGTGGCCGCCAGGGTGGCCGGGGTGTCCCTGGGCCGGCGCCGGCTGCGCGCCGTACCCCGGCGCCGGATGGGCCGGGGTACGGGCGGCCTGCGGGTGCGGCGCCGGGCGGTAGGGCTGGAACTGCTGGTCGGACGGGCCCCAGTAGCCGGGGGCGTCAGGGGCGTCGTTCATCAGACCTCGAGCAGCTCGGCTTCCTTGTGCTTCAACAGCTCGTCGATCTGGGCCACGTACTTGGCCGTGGTGTCGTCGAGCTCCTTCTCGGAACGGCGGCCGTCGTCCTCGCCGACCTCGCCGTCCTTCACCAGCTTGTCGATGGCGTCCTTGGCCTTGCGGCGCACCGAACGGATCGAGACCTTGGCGTCCTCGCCCTTGGTGCGGGCGATCTTGATGAACTCCCGGCGGCGCTCCTCGGTCAGCTCGGGCAGCACCACGCGGATGATCGAGCCGTCGTTGGACGGGTTCACGCCCAGGTCGGAGTCACGGATCGCCTGCTCGATGGCCTTCAGTGCGGTCTTGTCGAACGGCGAGACGACCGCCATCCGCGGCTCCGGCACCGAGAACGAGGCCAGCTGGTTGATCGGGGTCTTGGCGCCGTAGTACTCCGCGACGATCTTGGCGAACATCGCCGGGTGCGCGCGGCCGGTGCGGATGGCCGCGAAGTCGTCCTTGGCGTGCAGGACGGCCTTCTCCATCTTCTCCTCGGCCTCGAGGAGGGTCTCTTCGATCACTGTGGTCTCCCTGTCCGGTTCATCTGCTGTTGTTCCGACCGGTGTCGGCGCGGTGGCCGGTCGCGGCGCCGGCGCCGTCCGGTACGGCTGGTTGCTGCTCAGGCCCGGACAGAATCCTGGCTGATGAGTGTGCCGATCTTCTCACTCTTCACCGCGCGCGCGATATTGCCCTCCGCCAGCAGTTCGAAGACCAGCATCGGAAGGTTGTTGTCCTTGCACAGCGTGATCGCGGTGAGGTCGGCGACCTTGAGGTCGCGCGCGATGACCTCGGAGTACTCCAGCGCGTCGAACTTGACCGCGTCCGGGTTGGTCCGCGGGTCGGAGTCGTAGACGCCGTCCACGCCGTTCTTGCCCATCAGCAGGACGTCGGCGTGGATCTCCAGGGCGCGCTGGACGGCCGTGGTGTCGGTGGAGAAGTACGGCATGCCCATACCGGCGCCGAAGATCACCACACGGCCCTTCTCCAGGTGCCGGACGGCGCGCAGCGGCAGGTACGGCTCGGCGACCTGGCCCATGGTGATGGCGGTCTGGACCCGGGTCTCGATGCCCTCCTTGACCAGGAAGTCCTGCAGCGCCAGGCAGTTCATGACGGTGCCGAGCATGCCCATGTAGTCGGAGCGGGCCCGGTCCATGCCGCGGACCTGGAGCTCGGCGCCCCGGAAGAAGTTGCCGCCGCCGATGACCACCGCGACCTCGGTACCGGCGCGGACGACCGTGGCGATCTCCCGGGCGATCGCGTGCACGACGTCCGGGTCGACGCCGAGCCCGCCACCACCGGCGAAGGCCTCACCGGACAGCTTGAGCAGCACCCGGCGGCGCGAGCCGACCTGGGGGTCCTGCGCGGTCTCCTGCGTCTCCTGCATGGACTTCTCCTTTTTGCACCTACTGGTCACAGGCGCGGGTGTGCGGATGCCCCGCCTGCGCGTACACGCGAGGAGGCCACTGCCGCGGGAACCGGTTCGGTGTCCTGCACGGCAATGGCCTCCTCGTCGTTCATGGTGCCGACGCGAGCCCGCCCGTTGGGGGTAGGCGCGGGGTGAGCCCGTTCGGCGTTCCTCCCGCCCCGATCAGCGGGCGGGGGCGGTTCCCAGCGTAAAGGGGCCGGGGACCAGGTGGAACGTGGCTCAGGCGCCGACGCGGAAACGGGCGAAGCGCTTGAGGGCGACGCCGTTCTCCTCGAGGACCTTGGCGACGGTCTTCTTGTTGTCCTTCGCGAAGGCCTGCTCCAGGACGGAGTTCTCCTTCACGAAGCCGGTGACGCGGCCCTCGACGATCTTCGGCAGGGCGGCCTCCGGCTTGCCCTCCTCGCGGGCGGTGGCCTCGGCGACGCGGCGCTCGTTGTCGAGCTCCTCGGCCGGGATCTCCTCGCGGGACAGGTACTTCGGCGCGAAGGCGGCGATGTGCTGCGCGACGTCCTTGGCGACCTCGGCGTTCTCCTTGTCCAGCTCGACCAGGACGCCGACGGCCGGCGGCAGGTCGGGGCTGGTCTTGTGCAGGTAGACCGCGACGAAGCCGTCACCGTCGAACTGGGCGAAGCGACGGAAGACGATCTTCTCGCCCAGGGTCGCGTTGGCCTCGTCCACGAACTGCTGGACGGTCTTGCCGGCCTCGATCTCGGAAGCCAGGGCGGCGTCCAGGTCGGCCGGGGCGCTCTTGGCGACGTGGGCGGCGATCGCGTCGGCGACCTTGACGAAGTTGTCACCCTTGGCGACGAAGTCGGTCTCGCAGTTCAGCTCGACCAGGACGCCGGACTTCTTGTCCTCGGCGATCAGCGAGGCGACGGCGCCGTTGGAGGCGTCACGGCCCTCGCGCTTGGCAACGCCCTTCTGGCCCTTGATGCGCAGGAGCTCGACGGCCTTCTCGACCTGGCCCTCGGCCTCGTCCAGGGCCTTCTTGCAGTCCATCATGCCGGCGCCGGTGAGCTCACGGAGCTTCTTGACGTCCGCGGCGGTGAAGTTCGCCATGGTGTGAATCTCTTCTCGCGTCTCGCGTGTCTGCGTGGAGTGGCGCCGGGACCGATGGTTCGGTCCCGGCGCGGGAGAGAGGGGCACCTGCCGGCTTCGTACCGGCGGGTGCCCCTCACCCTTGGTACGTCAGGCCTGCTCGGCCGGAGCCTCGGTGGCGGGGGCCTCAGCAGCGGGGGCCTCAGCGGCGGGGGCCTCGGCAGCGGGGGCCTCGGCAGCGGCGGGGGCCTCCTCGGCCTTCTTCTCGCCCTCGATGAGGTCCTTCTCCCAGGCGGCCAGCGGCTGGTCGGCACCCGGCTCGGCCTTGGCGTCGCCCTTGGCGACACCGGCGCGGGACTTGAGGCCCTCGGCCACGGCGTCGGCGATCACGCGGGTCAGCAGGGTGACGGAGCGGATCGCGTCGTCGTTGCCCGGGATCTTGTAGTCGACCTCGTCCGGGTCACAGTTGGTGTCGAGGATGGCGACGACCGGGATGTTGAGCTTCCGGGCCTCGCCGACCGCGATGTGCTCCTTCTTGGTGTCCACGATCCAGACAGCGCTGGGAACGCGCTGCATGTCACGGATACCGCCGAGGGTCTTCTCCAGCTTGTCGTGCTCGCGCTGCAGGACCAGGAGCTCCTTCTTGGTGAGGCCGGAGCCGGCCACGTCCGAGAAGTCCAGCTCGCCGAGCTCCTTCAGGCGCTGGAGGCGCTTGTAGACGGTCGAGAAGTTGGTCAGCATGCCGCCGAGCCAGCGCTGGTTCACGTAGGGCATGCCCACGCGGGTGGCCTGCTCGGCGATGGCCTCCTGGGCCTGCTTCTTCGTGCCGACGAAGAGGACGCTGCCGCCGTGGGCAACGGTCTCCTTGATGAACTCGAAGGCGCGGTCGATGTAGTTCAGCGACTGCAGGAGGTCGATGATGTAGATGCCGTTGCGCTCCGTGATGATGAAGCGCTTCATCTTCGGGTTCCAGCGGCGGGTCTGGTGACCGAAGTGGACGCCGCTCTCCAGCAGCTCCCGCATCGTGACGACGGCCATTGCCGTGCTCCTTGGTGTTACGGCCCGGCGGCGGCACTGCCTCGCAGCGATCGCCCACAGCCGGGTCAGGCTCGGTTTGTCCGTGGCGGCCAGGTGACAGCCACGCCTGACGCCCCGAACGTGCCGAGCCGCTTGAACCCTGCGGCCCGGGGGCCGGTCGGGCTCGGCGGACCGAGCGGCACTCGCACCTGGCGGGCTGCGGAAGAACCGCGTCCGACCGCCGGTGGCGGGGCGTGCGAAGTCGACCCGGCAGACCGGGTCGCGTGTGAAGTGTACGGGAAGCGCCGCGGCGCGAGCGACTCCACGCGTGGCCGGGGGCCCGCCGAGGACCTGGGGGGAGCCGGGGGAACGGCCGGAACGGGCGGGTTGCGGCGGGGTTGCGGGCGGGGTTGCGGAGGGGGCAGGACGGGGGCGCGGGGGTTGCCGCGGGGCGCGCGCAGGGACGGAGAGGGGCACGCGCACCGGCTGATCGGCCACCGGCTCGGAGCCCGTCGGCGGCGGGCGCTTGTACACCGGATGGCGGCATTCGTACACCCGCCAGGGGGATGGCGGTCGGGCGCGAGGGCGGTTTGTCCACAGGTATCCGGATGTGGGTGGTGTGGGGGGCGGCCGAGCGTCGAGCCTGCGGGCATGACTGGTCGCGGGTGGTTCGGCGGGGTGTCCAAGGTGGTGACGGTGACGGTGGCGCTCGTGCTCGTGCTCGCGTCGTCGGGGGCGGCGGGGGCAGCGGGGGCGTCGGGAAGCGCGGGTGCGGTCGGCATCCCGGGCTCGGGTGGCGGGGCTGGGCGGGCCGGGGCCGGGTGGGGTGGGGCGCGGGCCTGGCCGGTGGGCGGGCCGGGCGGGGTGCTGAGCCGCTTCGAGCCGCCGGCGAAGGTCTGGGCCGCCGGGCACCGCGGAGTGGACCTCGCCGCCGCACCCGGGGCGGAGATCCGGACGGCGGCTCCCGGGGTGGTCACCTTCTCCGGGCTGGTGGCGGGACGGCCGGTGGTGACCGTCTCCCACCTCGGCTCGGGCTCTCCCCCGCTGCGGACCACCTATCTGCCCGTCACCGGCACCGTCCCGATCGGCACCCCGGTGGCCGCCGGGCAGCCGATCGGGCTGCTCGCTCCGGAAGGGCGGCACTGCGCCGGGCGCGACTGCCTGCACTGGGGGCTGCTCCGCGGAAGCCGCTACCTGGATCCACTGGCCCTGTTCGGCGCGGGCACGGCCCGGCTACTGCCGTCGAGGGGCGCGGACGGGTAGGGCGCACCTGCTCGACGCGCGCCGGCGGCGAGCGGACCGACGCCGGGCCCGGGCCGGGGCCGGGGGCAGGGGGCGGGCCCGGGCCGGGGCAGGGGGCGGGGGGCAGGGCAGGCAGGGCAGGGATCAGGGGCGGACGAGTCCGTGCAGGACCAGCGCGACAGCGGCGTCCGCGATCTCCTCGGGGCTCTCCGCCGCGCAGCCCGTGCGGCCGCTGGCCGCGGCCTGCTCGGCCCTACGGGTCGCCGCCTCCACGACGCCCTGGACCAGGGCCGCGGCGAGCCGGGGCTGCGCGTGGCCGAGGTCCTCCAGCGTCCGGCCGATCAGACCGGCCAGCCTGCCGTGCGCCGACCTGATCCGCTCGCGCGCGGACTCGTCGAGCTCCAGTGCCGAGATCGCCACCACCGCCCGGTGCCGGGGGTCGGCGGCCAGCGCCAGCTGACCCCGGACGTAGGCCTCGACCCGCTCGACGGCGGTGTCGCAGCTCTCCATCCCGGCCTCGATCTCGGCCGCCCAGAGCGGGAGGTCCACCTCGCAGAGGGCCTCGACCACGGCGGCGCGGGAGCGGAAGTACTCGTAGACCGAGGAACGCGCCAGCCCGGTGCGCGTGGCGAGCGCGGGGAAGGTCAGGGCCTCCATGCCACCCTCGGTGAGCAGGATGCGGGCAGCGTCGAGGAGCGCTGCACGCTGGAGCTGGCGATGCTCGGCCACCGTGGCCGCTCGGATCTTCGGCACGCACCCACTGTACGGAGCCATACCTCCGGCCGGTACGGCGCCGCGCATCGGGAGGAGGTTCGGGCCCCGAGGCCGGCTTTCCGAGGCCAGGTGTCAACGTCCGGGTGCCGACGCCCTATCGGATGTCCGACAGCTTGGCGCGCAGCTGGAGGACGGACTTGGTGTGGATCTGGCTCACCCGGCTCTCCGTCACCCCCAGGACCTGTCCGATCTCGGCGAGGGTGAGGCCCTCGTAGTAGTAGAGCGTCACCACCGTCTTCTCCCGCTCCGGGAGGGTGTTGACCGCCTGGGCCAGCAGCCTGCGCAGTTCGCGGTCCTCGGCCACCTCGACCGGGTTGTCCGCGCCGTGGTCCTCCAGGGTGTCCATCAGGCTCAGCCGGTCGCCGCCCTCCCCCACCGGGTGGAGCAGCTCGTCCAGCGCCACCACGTTGGCCAGCGACAGCTGGCTGAAGATGGCGTGCAGGTCCTCGATCGCGATGCCCATCTCGGCCGCGACCTCCGGCTCGTGCGGTGTCCGACGCAGCCGGGCCTCCAGCGTCGCGTACGTCCGCTCGACCGCCTTCGCCTTCTGCCGGACGGAGCGCGGGATCCAGTCCAGGGCCCGCAGCTCGTCGATGATCGCGCCGCGGATGCGGCTGATCGCATAGGTCTCGAACTTGATGGCGCGTCCGATGTCGAACTTCTCGATCGCGTCGATCAGCCCGAAGACCCCCGAGGAGACGAAGTCCGCCTGTTCCACGTTGGAGGGCAGGCCGACCCCGACCCGCCCCGCCACGTACTTGACGAGCGGTGAGTAGTGCAGGATCAGCTGCTCGCGCAGCCTCTGGTCCCCGGTCTCCTTGTAGGAGCGCCAGAGTTCCTCCAGCGCGCTGCGGCCCTGGGCCGCGGCCTCCCTGGCGTCCTGCCCCTGGTCTCCACCCGCCACTCTCTCCCGACGGGGCGGCGACACCGGTGAGGCGAACGCCGGGGACGTGACGCTCCGGGCCGGCGCGCTGCCGGGCGACCGGGGCGCGCCGGCCACCCCTGCGCCGGGGGGCGCACCGGCGGGTGCCCCGCCGGGCGCGCCGCCGGGGCCTGCCGTGTCCGCATCCTGGACCGGCTCCGCACCCCGGGCCGCGTCCACGGGCTGGGGCACCACCGTCGGCCGGCCGCCCTGGCGCGACAGGCCTCCCATCGTCCCCGGCGACTTGGCCGGGAAGTCGGGCACGGGGCGCCGATCGGTCCGCGGCCCTCCCGAGGACCGAGCGCCACCGGTCACTCTGTGTCCGGGAATGTGTGTGGGCATGCGTTGGTCTGCGCCGTTCTGCCGAGTCATGTGCTGATAGGGAAGGCATGTGGAGCGTAGCGTGACCGACTCGCTGCGAAGCGCTACCACCGCTCGGCCGTCCCCCGATCCGGTGGCGTTCGCACGCCGGATCCGGGCAACGAACAGCAGAACCGGATCGGCAGGTCAGCAGGGCGGCTCCGACGCGCGTTCCCTCGGCGCGAGCGCGTTCTCCGGTGCGACGTTCACCTCCTCCGCACCACGCGCCAGTGCGCGCCATGACGCTCCACGTAGCCGAGCGCGCCCAACTCGTAGAGCCGTTGCAGGACTTCGTCCGGCGGGAGACCGGACTGCCGGGCCAGTCGCTCGATCGGGGCGCCCTCCGCGGTCGCCGGTACGGCCTCCAGCACCCGGGCCACCGCCGGCTCCAGCAGATCACGCGGAAGCACCGGGCCGCTGCGCTGCGGTGCCAGGTCGTCCCCGATCGCGCCGATCAGCTCGGTGATCTCGGCCGCGTCCGTGACCAGGGTGGCGGCGCCGCTGCGGATCAGGGCGTGCACCCCGGCGGAGAGCGCCGAGGTCACCGGGCCCGCGACGCCCATGGTGTGGCGGTTGAGGTCCCGCGCCCGTCTGGCCGTGCTCAGGGCTCCGCTGCGCACCGCGGCCTCGACCACCACCGTGCCCCGGGTCAGCGCCGCGATGACCCTGTTGCGGAGGACGAAGCGGAAGCGGTTCGGGTGCTCCCCGGGCGGGAGTTCACTGACCAGCAGGCCCTGGACGCCGATCCGCCGGATCAGTTCGGCGTTGCCCTTGGGGTAGGCCACGTCGACGCCGCAGGCGAGCACGGCGGCCGTCATCCCGCCGACCGCCAGCGCCCCGCGGTGTGCGGCCGCGTCGATCCCGTAGGCGGCTCCGGAAACCACCGTCCAGCCGCGCTCGGCCAGTTGGGCCGACAGCTCCCCCGCGACGTGGGCGCCGTAGGCGGTGCAGGCCCGGGAGCCCACCAGCGCGACCGAGCGGAGAGCGAGCAGCCGCAGCGAGCCGGTGCCCGCCACCCAGAGCCCGACCGGACGTCCGTCACCCAGGTCGTCGAGTTGGCTGGGCCACTCCGTGTCCCCCGGAATGATGAACCGTCCACCGACGGCCCGTACCCGTTTCAGGTCCGTCTCCGGGTCCAGGCCCGGGAGTCGCGCCTGGTACCCGGCCAGGCGGGTGGCATCCAGTCCGGGGTGGTCGGGCACCGTCCCGTCCCGGATCGCCTCGACCACGTCGACGGCGGGGAGCTGGCCGAGCCACCGGCCGACCACCGCGTCCCCCGGTTCGCTGAGCCGGCCGAGCAGCACCCGGGCGAGGCGCTCGGGCTCGGACCCGGTGTCGGACGCGGCACCGGCCGCGGCCGCGCCGGGAATTCGAGGTTGCCTCAGCAGCTGGTTCATGCCTCACCCTCCTGGTTCCGCGGACGCTCGTCGAGCGCCCCGGGCTTCTCCGGCCGGCCGTCCTCCGGGCTGCCGCGCTGCGCCGGGATCCCGCCGAGCCGGCCGAGGGCCCGCTCGGTCAGCGGCAGTCCGTGTTCCACCCCGGTGCGCAGGACCAGAGCGGTGCGCACGTCCCGCTGGTCCGGCCGGTCGCGTCCGGCGAGATCGGCGACCGTCCAGGCCACCCGGAGCACCCGGTCCAGGCCCCGGGCGGTCAACAGCCCCCGCTCCAACTGCCGCGCGGCGTCGTTGAGCGCCCCGGGTGAGAGCTGCCAGCGGGTGCGCAGTTCGTGGCCCGGCACCTCCGCGTTGGTCCGCCACGGGGTGCTCGCCAGCCGGGCCGCCGCCCGCTCACGCGCGGCCAGCACTCTGGCCGCGACGGTCTCGGTGGTCTCCGCCGTGGTGTCCCGCTCCATGAGTTCGACCCTGGTCACCGGGGCCACCTGGACCTGGAGGTCGACCCGGTCCAGCAACGGCCCGGAGAGCCGCCCCTGATAGCGGCTGACCATGGCCGGGGTGCACTCGCAGCCCTCGCCCCGCCGCGAGTACCGTCCGCACGGACAGGGATTGGCCGCCAAGCAGAGCAGGAAGCGAGCCGGGAGCCGCAAGGAGCCGGCCGAACGGGCGATGACCACCTCGCCCGACTCCAGCGGCTGGCGCAGCGCGTCGAGCACCCTGACCGGGAACTCCGGCGCCTCTTCCACTTTTCCTGACGTGAACCTGTGCGGGATGTTGCCGACCTGCGGAGATGCATCGCGGCCACGTCCGCGACGTGGAGGCCGCCCCCCAGCAGCAGGCCCGAGACGGCTCCGGGAGGTCGACCGCGGGCAGAGGGGTTCCAGCTGCGACAACTACTGAGAGTTGACATTCCGTCGGCCGCAAGTACAATTTGACGAGCCCGTGGTTCCGTGATGCCAAAAATGACTTTGCATCAGGAGCTGACGGCGCGCTAGGTTACTCCTGGCAACACAACCACACATGTCTCGGCTCCAGCGATGCACCGCATCGCCGGGGCCCTTGTCTTATATGGGAGGAAAAAATGGGTATTGCGATACTTGTTGGCGGCGGTTGGGTGGTGGTCGCCCTCGGGCTGGGAGTGTTTGTCCTGCTGGGGCTGCTGTTCGTCCTCAGCCTGTGGAAGGCGTCGCCTGCCGAGGCGCCTGCAATCCTGACGGAGCTGACGGGCCTGGTCATGGCACTTGCGTCCTTCATGCCTTGGCGCCAGGCCAAGGGGGCGACCAGTGCGGTCCAGCAGCCGAGGGCTGTGCCTGGCTCTGGTCCTGGGGTCCAGAACGTGATCCAGGGCGAGCTGGTGAACCCGGAAGCTGAGGAAGACACCGACCCACAGGTGCTGGAGCCCTGATCTCGCCCGCTGATCCGCATGGGTTCCCGGTCAGCGGGTGGGCGCCACAAACTCTGGTGGCGTCCACCCGTCGACCGGACCCCATGCGGATCGGCAGGGCGGTCAGGTGCGTTGGTGTTCAAGAAGTTCGGCTTCGAGCGCGGCGACACGCTTGTCGGCGAAACGTAGGTTGGAGCGGGCGCCGTCGAGGCGTTCCTGCAAGGTGCGGTGCTCGCGGGTGAGCTGCTCGACGCGGTGCTTGAGGGTGGTGTTCTCCGTGACGAGGGCCTGGACGGACTCGCCAGGGACCATCTGGTCGAAGTCGCGGATGTGGCCCATGAGCTCCCCGATCCGTTGCCGCAGGACGCCAACCTCGTTCTGGGTGCGGGTGAGTTCGGCCTCCGCGTTCAGGGCCCGCTCGCGCCAGGTGGCCTCGATGCGGTCATGCTCGGCCTGGCCGGCCTGGTCGTGGCGGCTCCGGCTGGCGGTGACGGCGTTTTGGGCCATGGCCCGCGCGGCGGTGTTCTCGTAGAGGAACGTGCTGGAGACGCCTGCTCGCCGTGCGATGGCCTTGACGGTCAGGGTGCCCCGTTCGCGGCGGAGCTGTTCGATGGCGGTGGCGACCTGGGCGAGCTTGTCCTCGGCCTGCCGGCGTCGGGTGGCGATGGCCGCCGCAGTGGACTCCGGCCTCATGCCGGGCCCCCGGTCGACTCGTGCCCGGCCAGCTCCCGGGCCCGGAAGGCAGTGGTCCAGATGCGGCCGAAGTAGTCCTGCGGCCGCCGCAGGTCGAGGGCGAGCGCCTCCTCCAGCAGGCCGACACCGGTCAGAGCCTTCTCCAGGCCGTCGATAGCTCGGGCCGTGGGCTCGAATGCGTCGTGGAGGAAGTCGGCGGTGGCCGGGTCCGGCGCGCGTTCGGCGAGTGTGCGCCACTGCTCGCGCTTGCGGCGCCAGTAGAGGAGGTCGGCGCCGGACAGGACGAACTTGTCGCAGTTGTGGCAGTCCAGGTTCCAGGGGCAGGCGTCGCCGTTGACGACGGGCTGGAAGGTGCAGAAGCCGCCGTCGGCGGGAGTGGAGGTGCGAGCGAGGTCGATCGCCAGGGCCTCGGCCTGCTTGCGGGACATCGGCTGGCCGGCCGACAGCAGCTTGCCGGGCTCGGCGGTGCCGGGGCCCGCGACCCAGACCGCGTTGAGCGCGTCGTTCAGGCGCGGGTCAGTATTGGCGAGGTGGACGTAGTGCTCGGCCATCGCCTCGGAGACCTGCCCGAGGTAGCGCTTGACGTGCACCAGGTTCGCGCCGGCCTTGATCAGGTTCGTCGCCAGGGTGTGGCGGGCCTGATGCGCGACGCCCTTGATGTCGAGCTCGCCGACCCAGCGGCTGAAGAGGGTCTGGAACCAGCTGAGGGTCATGCTCTGCTGACCCGAGCGGTTGGTCGCGCGGCGGGGGAACAGAGCGAGGAGGGCTCGTTCCTGCGCGGTGGGCGGCCGGCCGTGACGCTGGACGAACCGGTCGACGGTCTTCTTCTGCCGGACCTCGATCCGCCGGACCAGGCGCTCGGGGATGCGGATGCCCTCGTCCAGATTCCCGACCTTCGTCTGGTCGTGCCAGAGCAGTGGCAGGCCGTTGATGCGCGCGATGCAGTCCAGTCGCAGCCGGGCCACCTCATTGCCGCGCCGGCCCGTGACGACGAGCGCCTCCCAGATGTCGCGCAAGCCGCGGTCGTCGACGTCGAGCTCGTCGAGGCGGGCGAGGTTGTCCGGGTCGGCCAAGGCCTTGGCCACTTCGTCCGAGAACGGACGCCGGGGCCGGCCCCGGGAGATCCCGCCGAAGGGGAAGGCCAGGACGAACCGGTGATCCAGCCCGATCTCGAAGACGATCCCCTTGTCCAGCGCGAACCTGAAAACCTGGCGGGTCGCGTTGATGATCCGGGAGATCGACTGCGGGTTCGCGGTGCTCGGGGGCCGTTTGACCAGGTCGAATTCGCGCGAGAGCGGCAACAGCCCGTGTTGGGCCCGGTGACGCTGGTCGGCGACGAAGCCGAGCACGTCGGCCTCGGTCAGCAACCGGGGATCGTGGCCGCCCCCGGGCGCCTGCGCCTGCAGGTAGGCGCTGAACTCCACGAAACCGCGCCGGGCCGCCTTGAACGGGCCCTGCGATCGAGGCGGATCGTTCCTCAGCCGCTCGTCGTAGAAATCCCAGAGAAGATCGCGCAGCCACCGCTGCGAGACAGCGGTCAGCGCGAAATGGCTGGAGCAGTCGGGAAAGTGGACGCCGTAGTGCGCCGACTCGATGAACCCGGCCTCCCGGGTGTCCTGCCGGGTGAAGTAGACCAGCCGCAACTGCCCGACCATCGCCTTCGCGATGCCCCGGGGCGTCAGCGGGACGGCGTACATGTCCAGATCCGACAGCGACCGCGCCTCGCAGGAACGGGCGTGCTGAACGAGGCGGTGGACCCAGAAGAGCGGCCAGTGCGCCTTGTCCGCCGGCCCGTGCGTGTGATCGAACATGGTCCACTGGATCTCGGCCTTCAACAGCGGCGCGAGGCCCAGCAGCGACAGAACACCGTTCTTCTGGAAGATGGCTGGCGCCTGGTCGCACCAGCGCCGGAACGCGCTCTCGTCCCCGAAACTGACCGGCGCCTCGGCCGGCATCTGCTTGAGCTTGCGCCAAGACCGCGTGTTCATCACCCGCGCATCGCCCGGGGTGCCCTCCCGCTGGTAGAGGCTCATGTGCCGGGTGCACAACTTCAGCGGATGATGGTTCGCCCGGTCCGCGCAAGCTCGAACTCGGCACTTCCCCAGCCCCGGAAACGGCGAGCAAGTGGCCAGCCAGCTGTCGAAATCGGCGGTCCGGCCCCGATTCGCCTCGTCCCGCCGCCAGCCGATCCACCGTCTCGCGTGGACGGAGCAAAGGCCCGTCTTACCGATCGCTGGCAGCTCCGGGCAGATCAGACACGGCCGCGCGTCCGACCAGGTCCTCGCCTGCAGCGGCTCCGCCTTCTCCATGAACTGGGTGTAGGAGCCCCCGGCGTCCCGGAGCGCCGCCCACTCGACGCGGTGGTTGTAGCACAGGTCCCAGGACCCTTCGTGGGCGCGCTCGCATCCGTCGACCTTGCACTGCCAGCCGAAGACCGGATGGTCGCCGGGCATCCGCAGCACGTCACCACGGAACAACAGGTCGAACGACGGAGCCGTGATCAGCGCCTGCAGGATTTCCAGCCGGTCCGCTCCGGTGCGGGACAGGACGTGCGGGTTCGTCAGCAGCGGGAGCGCTCTCACCCGTCCTCCCCCCAGACCTGGCTGAGTGCCGCACTGAACTGCGGTGAGTGCAGATCCGGGTGACCATAGACCTGGTCAACCATCGCCGCCGACGCCCAGTTCCCGGCGGCCTTCGCGACGAAGGGGTCACCGCCGGACGCCTCCAGCACGGCGTTCGTGAACGTGTGCCGGAACGCCTGCGGCCTGATCCTGCCCGGCAGCCCTGCCCGCGCTCCGGCCCGCCGCAGCATCCCCCGTGCAGCGTCCGCGCTCCAGGGCTCGCCCCGCCGTGGTCCGGCCAGCTGGATCAGCAGCATCCCGTGCCCGGCGGCGAAGGACGCGTACTCGGTCGTCATGTAGGCGAAGTAGGAGCTGACCATCGCAGGGCTCGCCCTCACGATCTCGCCGCCCGTAACCACGCCGTCGCGCAGCCACCAGTCCGGCTTGATCTTGGCCGCCGCCCGGTTCGGATTGTTCCAGCGATGGCAGATGTGCAGGTGGGGGTCCGCGCACTCCCCGCAGGCCGCCCGCTCCCGCAGGTGCAGGTCGACAAGATGGAGACCGGTGAGCGCGCCGATGCGTATGCTCGTGTCCGACAGCCAGGTCACCACCATCGCGTCCCGAGCCGTGTTGACCCGCTCCAGCAGGTCCCCGCGGGTGCCGTCCGGGAGCATCTTGGGGTGCCGGCGGCCCCGGCGCCTCGGCGCGAGCGGGTTGGCAGGCGCCGACGTAATCACATGCCCGAGGAACGCCCGGCCGCGGTCCGCCCGGGTCGGCAGCCGACCCGCGGCCAGCGCGCTCCGCAGCTCGTCGTTCACCCCGCCGACCGCGCAGTGATGCAGGTAGAAGCCCTTCAAACAGGCTGCGGCGATCACCAGGGCTGATGCCGAGTACGGACGCTTCGGCGGCAACCGCCACGGCAGCCCGAACGGGAACTGCACCTTCGCGCCGACCGCCCCCATGTACCGCTGAAGATCACGCAGTCCGACCCGCTCGGTGGTCAGGCCCTCTCGCAGCCGCCACCGCAGGTGATCGACAAGGAAGTAGGCGTACGTCCGCTGAGTCCCTCGACCATCGAACAGGCGCAGGAACGCGTCGGCCTCGTCCTCAACCGTCGCATCCGGCCGAACGATCGTGTAGGACCGGCCGCCACCAGCCCGCGGCATCTCCTGGACCCTCAGATCTCCGAGCACCAGCCCCCGCACCCCGACCTCCTCCGCAAAACCGGACTCAACAGTCACATCGGCAGCGGTCGGTAAACCTCCACGTCATGTCCTAGATCTGCATCCAAACGAGTGACACGGACGTTCTACGGGTGGTCGGTAAAGTCCAGGAAGAGCACGCCCCGGTGGGCCAGCGAGACCGCCCCCGGTCTCGGCAGACCGCTGCCGCCGCCGACGATGGCCGGCATCGTCGTGGAGTGGTGCGGGGCGCAGTAGGGCGCGGTGTCGATCAGGGGACGCCCGGCTGGCAGCAGCCCCGCCACCGAGTGGACGGCGGTGACCTCCAGCGCCTCCTTCTGGGTCAGCGGCGGGAGCAGCGCGGGCAACCGCTCCGCCAGCATCGTCTTGCCCGCCCCGGGCGGGCCCTTCAGGTAGATGTGGTGGCCCCCGGCGGCGGCGATCTCCAGGGCTCGCCGGGCCTCGTACTGGCCGGCCACATCGGCCATGTCGAGCCGGGCCGCCCGGTCGTCGGGCAGGCCCCGCACCCCCGCGCTGGGCAGCATCAGGCCGGCCATCAGCGGATCCGGCCGACCGCCGATCGGGTCGGGCGGCTCCTCCGGTGCCGCCGCGCCGGTCAGGATGGCGACGAGCTGGCGCAGGCTGCGGACCCCGATCACCGTCACCCCGGGAACGAGCGAGGCCTCGGGCGCCGTCTGCTCGGCGACCACGACCCGCTCGTACCCCGCGTCGGCGGCGGCCAGCACCGACGGCAGCACCCCTCTGACCGGCCGCACCCGGCCGTCCAGCCCCAGCTCGCCGATGACCAGCAGATCGGCGATGGCGGAGGGGTCGAGCCGTTCGGCGGCGGCCAGCACGGCGCAGGCGACCGCGAGGTCGAAGCCGCTGCCGCTCTTGGGCACCGAGGCGGGACTGAGGCCGACCGTCAGTTTGCGCTGCGGCCAGGCCTCGCCGCTGTTCACGACCGCGGCGCGGACCCGGTCGCGGGCTTCGGTGAGCGCCTTGTCGGGCAGGCCGACCAGGGTGAACGCGGCCACCCCGGGCTCCAGATCGGCCTGGACCTCGACGATCACTCCGTCGACGCCGACCAGCGCGACGGAACAGGTACGGGCGAAAGCCATCTCAGACCACCCCCCGCAGGTGGTCGACCAGGGCCGCACCCCGCGCCCGGTTCACCACCGCGACCAGGTCGATCCGCACCCCGCCCGGTGGGGCGGGCGGCCATTGCGGATCGGTGGGCCCCGGATCGTAGCCGGGCCCGGCCAACTCGGCGAAGTGACCGGGCCAGCGCTCGGCCATCCAGCGCTCGGCCAGGCGCTGCAGCCGGGCGGCCTTGGCCCGGTCGATGGCCTCGGTGGGCTGTTGGAATCCCCGCTCGGAGCGGGTCTTCACCTCGCAGACCGCCACGGTGTCGCCGTCGAGGGCGACGATGTCCAGCTCGCCCTCGACGCAACGCCAGTTGCGGTCCAGGATGCGGAGCCCGGCCTCGGCGAGGCGGCGGGCGGCGACCCGCTCTCCGTAGCGGCCGAGCCCGTTCTTGGTACTGCGCTCCGGGATCGCCCGCGGGGGTTTCCCGGCTGTGGACGCGTCCGGTACGGCCTGGTCCTGCACGACGGTGTGCTGCATGGTGACCACCTCCGCCGAGGAGGCTGCACCAATGCGCACGACGAGGCCCGGGAATTCCCGTTCCCTGTGGATAACCCGGGCCTGTGGACAACTCTTGTCACCCGCAGGGGTGAGAAGCCCCGTTCCCGCCGAATTCGGCTGGACAACGCGGGACGGAGTCGTCCAACGTCAGTTCCCGAAGCCGGACTCGTCCGAGGGCAGCTCCAGATCGCTCTTCGCGAGTTCCTCGATGTTCACGTCCTTGAAGGTCAGCACCCGGACCTTGCGGACGAACCGGGCCGGCCGGTACATGTCCCAGACCCACGCATCCGCCATCGACACCTCGAAGAACACCTCGCCCTGGACCGAGTGCACCTGCAGCTCGTAGTCGTTGGTGAGGTAGAACCGTCGCTCGGTCTCGATCACGTACTTGAACAGGCCGACGACGTCCCGGTACTCCCGGTAGAGCTTGAGCTCCATCTCGGTCTCGTACTTCTCGAGATCTTCGGCACTCATCCAGGCGTCCCCTCAACTTGTCACGTCCACCCATTGTGGACCACCGCACCCACGGTCAGAGCCGTACCGGATCCACCGGCGGGCCCTCGGCCAGCAGCCGCTCCAGGAAGTCCGCCAGGCCCGGCGGATAGACCGTCTCGGCGGTCCCCCTCAGTTCCTCGACCGTCCACCAGCGCGCCGCGAGCAGTTGGGCGTGCTCGTCCGCACCCATGCCCGAGTGGTCCAGCCCTGTCTCCGCGGTCCGGGCCAGGTGGAACCACTGCTCCTGCTCGTAGCACTGTCCCTGAAAGGAGAACGACACCGTGCCGTACCCCACCAAGGGCCCCAGGTCCACGCCCCGCAGGCCGGTCTCCTCCACGAGCTCCCGCTCGGCGGCCCCGCGCACGTCCTCCCCCGGCTCCAAGCCGCCCCCGGGCGTGAACCACCACGTCTCCCCCGGGGTGGCCGGGTCGGCCCCCAGGAAGAGGAGGATGCGGTCCTGCCCGTCCAGCAGCAGGATCCGCGCGGCCCTGCGACGCCGTGCTGTCATGGCGGCGCTCCACGCTCCTTCCGTCCGCATCGGTGGCGCTACCGATCCTGCCACCCGGCGCGGTCGTCCGGGGCGATGTTCGGCAGAGCGGCCCGCCCGGCGACGGTCCCGCTCAGGCGCCGCGCCCCCGGAGCCGGCGGGCCAGAGCAGCCACCCCGCCCACCGCCGAGGTCACGAGGATCAGCGCCGCACCCGCGACGGCGGCGTAGGCGAGGGGCTCCAGCGGCCCCGGCTGCGAGGCCCTCGGGCCCGCGAAGCCGTCGAAGTCCGTGACCCGGCCGAGCAGACCCATGCGGCCGAAGGGCAGCACGGTGGCCTCGACCCTGGCCTCGACGGCCTCGGCCGGGACGGTCCCGCCGTCGACCTCCAGGTGGGTGCGGGAGTCGAGCGAGCCCACCCGGTTGTCGCCGAGCAGGAACAGCCGGCCCTGCGGCACCGTCACGCTGAACGCGTCGCCCTGGCGGCCCTGCGTCGCCAGGTAGGGCTCGTCCACCGGCTGCCCGTTGACCGTCAGCCGGTGCTCGGCCCCGGTGGTGGCGACGGTGTCCCCGCCGACCGCGACCACGCGCTTGACCATCAGCTCGCTGCCCCAGGCCTGGTCGCGGAAGACCACCACGTCGCCCCGCCCGATGTCGCCGCCGTCGGCCTTGCGCGCGAGCACGGTGTCCCCGGCGCGCAGCGTCGGGTGCATCGAGGCGGTGGGGATCTTGTACGGCCGGTAGTCGATCGCGATCAGGGCGAAGCCGCCGACCATCAGCACCAGCCCGAGCGCGAGGGCGACGCCCTGCAGCACCGCGGCGGGCCCGCGGCCCGCTCGGGCGGGCACGGGCGGGCGGTCGACCGTCTGCTCCACGACACTGCTCATCGACACCGTCCACCTCTGGCCGACCGGAGAACACCACTGGCACGCCGGAGGCACGGGCGGAGAAGCCGACGGGCCGTGGCACGTCCGAGCAGATTACTCGTCGGTACCACGGCCCGCGCAAGAGCCGGGGCCAACCCGGCGGAACACGATCCGGTGGAGCTCAGGACTCCTGGCGGCGCTCCGCCCGGCCCCGCACCCGACGCACCAGCGGGAGCAGGGCGACGGCCCCCACCGCACCGGCCACGGGGGGCGCCATCGGCGCGGCCGCCGCCAGGCCCTTCTGGTCGAAGGTGTCCGGCACCGGCAGCGTCGACCAGTGGCTGATCGGCCAGGCCACCACGAAGGCGCGCCCGATCACGTTGTCCACCGGGACGGTGCCGCCACCCGGCTGGTCCATGTGGAAGCGGGAGTCCAGCGAGTTGGCGCGGTGGTCACCCATCACCCAGATCCGGTCCTTGGGCACCTTGACCGGGCCGAAGGGGTGGTCGCCGCAGGGGGTGTTGCCCGGGTAGACGTACGGCTCGTTGAGGGCGACGCCGTTGACCTTGACCGGCCCCTCGCCCTCGCACTCGACGGTGTCGCCGCCGACCGCGATGACCCGCTTGATCAGGTCCTTCTCGTTGGCGGAGGGCATCAGGCCGACGAAGCTCAGCACGTCCTGGACGCCGCGGAGGAAGGAGTTGCTGCTCTGCTGGGTCGGCTCGTCGTTCAGCCAGCCACCCGGGTCGTGGAACACCACGACCTCACCGCGCTCGGGTTCGGCTCCGAACCACGGGGTCAGCTTGTCCACCAGGACGCGGTCGCCGACCTGCAGCGTGTTCTGCATCGATTCCGACGGAATGGAGAACGCCTGGACGAAGAAGGTCTTGATCACCAGCGCGAGGATCAACGCGATGCCGATCAGGATCGGCAGTTCCTTCCAGAACGAGCGCGGCTTGCGCGGCTTGGAGGGAGCCTCCGACTCCGATCCGTCCGCGGGCTCGGCCCCCGCGTGCGGGGAGTCCGGGGATTCCTCCGGCCCGGTGCCCTGTCCGTCAGCGGTCTGCGCCGCCGCGTCCTCGACCGAGGCCGAGGAGGCCGCGGACTCGGCGGACCGGTCCGCCCGACGGCCCGGGCCCTCGGGCTCTCCGGCGCCTGATCGGGCGCCGATCACCAAATCCCCCACAACGTCTCCTCCCTGCTGTGCGGACGCCCGCGCGCCCGCGCTCAGAGTGCCGCACAGCGGGCACCACGCTCACCACGACCATGAACGCCTCAGGGCTGCCCACCGCGGACTCCCCTGACACCAGCACGGCCTCGGCCCACGGCCGGGACCACTTCCGGCCGCACCTGCACTTCTCTATCACTCCCAGGCATCCGGCTCGCGGTCCCACACGCGAGGCCCGTCCGGTCGACGGCCGGCGCGACTCACTCCGGACGCCGCCCCGACCTGCGCGCGACGACCGGAAGGATGCCCAACACCCCCATAACGAGCGGGGGTTCCGCAGGAACCGGCCCAACGCCCACCGACTCCGCGGCAGTTCCGCCGGCCTGCGGCATCCGGGCGAGAGAGGAGAGTGAACCGGGCGCATCGAGTTGATGGAACCGGTCCAGCGGCCAGGCGATCACGAAGGCGCGACCGACCACGCCGCTCAGCGGGATCGTCCCCTGGCCCGGATTGCCCATGTGAAAACGGGAGTCGGCGGAGACGTCCCGGTGGTCGCCCATGACCCACAGCCGCCCCTGCGGCACCTGGACCCTGAAGGTCTGCCGGGACGGCGGGTTACCGGGCGCGAGATAGGACTCCTCCACCGGACGGCCGTTGACGCTGAGCCGCCCCTGCGCGTCGCAGCACTCGACGGTGTCCCCGCCGACGCCGATCACCCGCTTGATCAGGTCCTGCTCGTCGTCGGAGGGCAGCAGTCCGACGAAGGTCATCACCTTCTTGGCCCCGCCCAGCACCAGGCCGTCGTCGGACGGCTTCCGGTCGTGCTCCAGCCAGCCGCCCGGGTCCTTGAACACCACGATGTCGCCGCGCTGCGGCTCACTGCCGAACCAGGGGGTCAGCTTGTCCACCAGCACCCGGTCCCCGATCAGGATGGTCTGTTCCATCGAGCCCGAGGGGATCACGAACACCTGGACCAGGAAGGTCTTCATCACCAGCGCCACCAGCAGGGCCACCAGGATGATCAGCGGCACCTCGCGCACCAGCGAGCGCTTGCGCCGACGGGCCGCCTTGCGGGCACTGCGCCGGCGCTCGGCCCGGCCGCGCGCCGACGGGGCCCCGGCCGGCCCGGAGCCCGCCGCACCACCCGTCCCCGGCACTGCGGTCGCCGTTCCCCCGGCGGCCGGACGGTCGGCGAGCCGATCCCTACCCCTGGTCCCCATGACCGCCCGTCCCCGCAGTCGCGGCGAAGGCCGCGGGCCGGTCCAGGCCGGTCCAGCGCGAGAACGGGTAGACCACCCAGTCCGCCCTGCCGATCACCTTCGTCTCGGGCACGAAGCCGCCGCCGGGCTCGCCGAGGTGGTCGCGGGAGTCCCGGGAGGCGCTGCGGTGGTCCCCCATCACCCACAGCTTGCCGGCGGGCACGACGATGTCGAAGGCCACGCTCGACGGATCGTCGCCCGGGGACAGGTAGGAGGTCTCGTCGATCGGCACGCCGTTGACGGTGATCGGCGCGCCCGGGCCGGTGCTGGTCACCCGGTCCCCGCCGACGCCGATCACGCGCTTGACGTAGACGGTGTCCCCGGCCGGGGCCAGACCGAGGTCCTGGGCGAACGAGCGCAGGCCGTCCCAGAAGCCCGACGGCTTCGCCGACCCGCGCAGGAAGGAGCCCGTCCCGTCGAAGACCACGACGTCGCCCCGCTGGGGGTGGCCGCCGAAGGCGTAGGCGAGCTGGTTCGCGACCAGCCGGTCCCCCGGGCGCAGGGTCTCCTCCATCGACCCGGAGGGCACCGAGAACGGGCGCGCGACGAAGGCGTTCACCAGCAGCAGGGCCGTCAGACAGATCCCGACCAACAGCAGCAGGTCCCGCGAACGCGAACGCCCTGGCTCCTCGTCCTGGTCGGATCCGTCACCGCCGTCCGAGTCGGCATCGCCGCGGCCGCCGGTCCGTTCCTCGGCGCGTTCAGGACCCGCAGCGCGTTCAGGATCCTCGCCCCGCTCCGGCAGCTCGGCGCGCTCCAACAGCTCCGCGCGCTCCGGCCCGTCGGCGGCCTCCGAGGCATCCGCGCCGTCCGCCGCGGCGGAACCGCTCCCGGAAACGACCGCGGACCGCGACAGCGAGTCCGCACCGGTGGGTGCGGGACTGCCGTCGCGGTCCGCGGGTGGTTCGTGCGTGCTCATCGGGGGGTGAGCTTACCTTGCGGCCGTTCGACCCCCTCGGAGCGTTCCGATCCCCGGCGGAGCCGGGGTCCGGTGGATCAGCGGTCGCGCTTCTCCTTGATCTTCGCGGCCTTGCCGCGGAGGTCACGCAGGTAGTACAGCTTGGCGCGGCGAACCGCACCGCGGGTCACGACCTCGATCTTCTCGACGACCGGGGTGTGCACCGGGAAGGTGCGCTCCACGCCGACGTTGAAGCTGACCTTGCGAACGGTGAAGGTCTCACCGATGCCGGCGCCGTGGCGGCGGATGACGACGCCCTGGAAGACCTGGACACGGGAGCGGTTGCCCTCGATGACCCGGACGTGAACCTTCAGGGTGTCACCGGCGCGGAAGGCCGGAATGTCGCTACGCAGCGAGGCCGCGTCGACAGCAGCGAGCTTGTTGCTCATGTTGCTCTCCATCGCAGGCGCCACGGGCCGCCCACGGAAATCGTCACAATGGGGTCTGCTGCGGGCCGCATCGGCTGACGACGAACCCCCCGTGGCGGGGGCGCCGGTCCACGTGCCCCCTACGGAAGGGAACCAGCGACAGACAGCAGCGGCCTATTCTTCCACATCACCGGCCACGGACCGAAATCGGCCGAGCCTCTCGTCCCAGGCCAGGCCGAGGATGCTCAGCGCCTCCCGCTCCTTCTTGTCGAAGTCGCCGTACTGCCAGCGCTCGACCAGATCGGGCCGGTTGGCCAGGGTCCGGGCGAAGGCCTGCTCGCGGCGCCAGCGGGCGATCCTGCCGTGGTTGCCGCTGAGCAGCACGTCCGGCACCGTCCGGCCGCGCCACTCGGCGGGCTTGGTGTAGACCGGGCCCTCCAGCAGGTCGGCCATCGCGCCCGGCGCGAAGGAGTCGTCGCGGTGCGACTCGGCGTTGCCGAGCACCCCGGGCAGCAGCCGGGCGATCGCCTCGACCATCACCAGCACGGCGACCTCGCCGCCGGCCAGGACGTAGTCGCCGATCGAGGCCTCGACCACCGGCATCCGGGTGGCCGCCTCCTCGATCACCCGGCGGTCGATGCCCTCGTACCGGGCGGGGGTGAAGGCCAGCCAGGGGCGCCCGGCCAGTTCCTGGGCGAGCGCCTGGGTGAACGGTCGCCCGCTCGGGGTCGGCACGACCAAGGTGGGCAGCTGCCCCTCCGGTCCGCCGGCGATCACCGCGTCCAGCGCCTCGCCCCACGGCTCGGGCTTCATCACCATGCCGGGGCCGCCGCCGTACGGGCTGTCGTCGACCGTGCGGTGCACGTCGTGGGTCCACCCGCGCAGGTCGTGGACGTGCACGTCCAGCTGGCCTCGGGCGCGGGCCTTGCCGACCAGCGAGACGTCCAGCGGCTCCAGGTACTCGGGGAAGATCGTGACGACGTCGATCCGCATGCCGCTCTGCACGCCGTCGGCCGCCGGAACGCCCGCCCCGGTGTGCTCCGCCGTGGTCACTTGGACTCCTCCGAGTCCTCGGAGTCCGAGCCCGCGGCGGGCTCGGCCGAGGAGGTCCCCGCGACCTCGGCCTGCTCCGGGTCGATCAGCCCGGCCGGCGGGGTGATCACGGCGCGCTGGTTCTCCAGGTCGATGGTCGGCACGATCTGGGTGACGAAGGGCACCAGCACGTCCGTCCCGTCGGCCTTCTTGACCGTGAGCAGGTCCTGGTAGGGCAGGTGGACCACCTCGGTCAGCTCGCCGACCAGGGTGCCGTCGAGCAGCACCACGTCCAGGCCGATCAGCTGGTGGTCGTAGTACTCCTCCGGGTCGTCGGGGCGCTCCTCCGGGTCGACCTCGGAGATGAGCAGGGTGCCGCGGAGGGCCTCGGCCGCGTTGCGGTCCTTGACGCCGACGAAGCGCAGCAGCAGTCGGCCGCTGTGCACCCGGCCGGACTCGACGGTCAGCGGTCCGGTCGAAGCGGGGTCGGTGAGCACCACGGCACCGGGGCCGAGCCGGAGTTCCGGCTCGTCGGTGCGGACCTCGACACTGACGTCCCCCCTGATGCCGTGGGCACGGCCGATCCTGCCGACGACGAGCTGCACGGTGATCGTTCTCCTGGAGTTCCTGAGCCGAAACGAAAAGCGACGGGCTGCGAAGCGATGATGTGCGGGAAATACGGATGGAAATGCGAAAGGCCGACCGGGACGCCATGCGTCCCGGTCGGCCTCACAAGCCCTGACGGCTGAACGAGCAGCAGCGTCAGCGAATGCTGTCCACGTCGACCAGGTCGACCCGGACGTTGCGACCGCCGAGGGCGCCGACCACGGTGCGCAGTGCGCGCGCCGTACGGCCGCCCCGGCCGATCACCTTGCCGAGGTCATCGGGGTGCACCCGCACCTCGATGGTGTTACCCCGACGCAGGTTGCGCGAGCGCACCTGCACCTTGTCGGGGTGCTCGACGATGCCCTTCACCAGGTGGTCCAGGGCGTCCTCGATCACGATCAGGCCTCGGCAGCGGCGTCGGCCTCGGCCTTGTCCGACTTCTTGGCCTTCGGGGTGATGGCGACGCCGGTGGTGGCGTCCTCGAAGCCGGCGACGGCCTTGGCGAACAGGTGCGAGAAGTCCTCGACCTTCGGCTCGGCGACCTTCAGCGGCGCCGGGGCCGGCAGGCCCTTGAACTTCTGCCAGTCGCCGGTCAGCTTCAGGATGGCGAGCACCGGCTCGGTCGGCTGGGCGCCGACGGACAGCCAGTACTGGGCGCGGTCGCTGTCGACCTCGATCTTCGAGGGGTTGTAGGTCGGCTGGTAGATGCCGATCTCCTCGATCGCGCGGCCGTCACGCTTGGTGCGGGCGTCGGCGACGACGATGCGGTAGTGCGGGGAGCGAATCTTGCCGAGACGCTTCAGCTTGATCTTGACTGCCACGGGAGTGGATTCTCCTGGTGTTGACGTGGGTGAGCGGGCTCGCCATCGCGTGGGGTTGCGCGGCGGACCGTTCAAGGGACACGCCAGCCGTAGGAGAGAGGGGTCCTGCTCGGCTGCCGAGTACTCAGCTGTCCATTCTGCCACATCGGCGAGAACCGCCTGTACGCGGGCCCGGGCGCCCGGTCAGGGCTCGACCGGGAGCCCCCGCTCCCGGTCCAACCCGAAGACATCACCGCTGTCCTGCCGTACCGCTCGATCGGTGGTGCCCGATCCGCCCGGTACCGCTCACTCGGTACTGCCGGTCCTGCTGGTCCTGCTGGTCCTGCTCACTCGGTGCCGCTCATTCCGGCCGGACCGCCGCCCGCACAGCAGCCCGCCGGGACGTCGACCGACTACGCGATCTTGAACGGCTGCTGGCACGCGCCGCAGACGATGGACGCCTGCGCGAGCACCGACGGAACGACCCGGACGTTGCGCCCGCAGCCGCAGACCGCCTTGACCCGCACGCCGCCCCCGGAGGAGCCGTGCCGGGCCGCCGGGCCGCGGAAGGCGCGCGTCGCGCCGTCGCCGGCCACCGCCTCCTGGTGCGCCCCGAGGGCGCGGTCCAGTCGCTCGATGGTCTCGGCGTACCGCTCCTGCGTCTCCTTGAGCATGGTCACCTGGGAGAAGCCGCTGCTGGCGTGCGGCTCGATCGGGTGTGCCAGGCCCAGCTCGGAAGCGAGCATCAGGAAGCGCCGGTTGTGGTAGCGGCCGGCCCGCGAGGTGTCCCGGATGTCCCGGGCCGCGGCCAGACCGTGGGCAGCCTCGTGGAGGAGCCGCTCGAAACCGAGCCGCGTCCCACAGGCCGAGGAGGACTCACCGATCAGCGCCTCGGGCGAGGCGAGGTCGGGAAGGTCCTGGTGGTAGGCCTGGATGTCACTCCAGGCGGCGGCCAGTTCGGCCGCGAGAACGAGGGGCTGTGTCGTGCTCACGCTAGACCAACGATGGAGTGCGAGCCGATGTTCCGCATGTTCTCGTTCCCGGGGAATTCACAGGGAACTCCCAGGAATGCAAGGCCGCGCGCGAATTGCGCGTTCCGGATCTGACGCAAGACCAACCCCCTGCCGGTTTCGGCCCGTCGCCACGTCGGCGGGCCTGATGAATTCCGTCCGGGGGGCGGGCTGTCGCCACCCGGGACGTACGGCCCGTGGGCCTGCCGGATTGACAGGGCCACGGGCCGTACACCGTACCGCTATTCCGTTAATACCGGGAGTTGACCGGCCAGTAGGGATGTCCACCTCGGGGACGCACCGGAGGAGTTACCGGATTCTTACCCTTCCGCATTCCGGGCAAATGTCGCCGGTGTCGGTCATTACCCGCGGACCGCGGACGCCCGGCGGACATCAACAGGACATCCGCCGGGCACCGGGACGGCAGCCGGCACACCCCGACGGACACGCCCCGACGGACACACCCCGGACCGGCGTCAGTACGCCCGGGCCACGATCGCGACGTTGCCCTCCTGGTCGTCCGCCTCCGGCACCGAGCCGTCGGCGGCGACGATGCAGCGCACCGTGACGCCCTGCTCGGCCAGCTTGGCCTCGCCCTCCGCGCCGAGGTCGGCCCAGGAGATCCGGCCCCAGCCGGTCGCGGCGGCCTCGATGGCCTCGTCGATGGTCTTGACGTCGACCGTGCGGGATTCGCGGCGCTCGCGGGACTGGCGCAGCAGCAGCGCCTGGTCCTCCTCCAGCACGCCCGGCAGCAGCGAGACGAGGGAGTCGATGGAGACCGGCTCCTTGCCGCCCGGGATGCGGCGGGCCAGCATCGCGGTGCCGTTCTCCAGGTCGCGCGGGCCGACCTCGATGCGCAGCGGAACGCCCTTGAGCTCCCAGTCGACGGCGCGGCGGCCGAACGGGGTGTCGGTGCGGTCGTCGACCACGACCCGGATGCCGGCGGCCTCCAGCTGGGCGCCGATCTCGCGGACCTTGGCGATGACGGCGTCGTCGCCCTTGATGGCGAGCACGACGGCCTGGACGGCGGCCAGGCGCGGGGGCACCCGCAGGCCGCTGTCGTCGCCGTGGGACATGATCAGGCCGCCGACCATGCGGGTCGAGACGCCCCAGGAGGTCTGCCAGACGTGCTCGCGCTCGGCGCCCTGCAGCTGGTAGGTGGTGTTGAACGCCTTGGCGAAGTTCTGGCCCAGCTCGTGGCTGGTGCCCATCTGCAGGGCCTTGCCGTCGCCCATCATGCCCTCGAGGGTGAGGGTGTTGATGGCGCCCGCGAAGCGCTCCTTGGCGGTCTTGCGGCCGAGCACGACGTCGATGCCGAGCACGTTGGTCATGAAGTCGCCGTAGACCTGCGTGTGGATCATCGACGCGTAGGCGCGGGCGTCCTCGTAGGTGGCGTGGGCGGTGTGGCCCTCCTGCCAGAGGAACTCGGTGGTGCGCAGGAAGACGCGCGGTCGCAGCTCCCAACGGACCACGTTGGCCCACTGGTTGATCAACAGGGGCAGGTCGCGGTGGCTCTGCACCCACTTCGAGAAGTACTCGTTGATGATCGTCTCGGAGGTCGGCCGGACGACGACCGGCTCCTCCAGCTGCTTGCCGCCGCCGTGGGTGACCACCGCGAGCTCGGGGGCGAAGCCCTCGACGTGCTCGGCTTCCTTGGTCAGGTAGGACTGCGGGATGAACATCGGGAAGTAGGCGTTCTGCGCGCCGGCCTTCTTGATCCGCGCGTCCATCTCCTGCTGCATCCGCTCCCACAGGCCGTAGCCGTACGGTCGGATGACCATGGTGCCGCGCACCGGACCGTTGTCGGCCAGCTCGGCCTTGTTGATGAGGTCCTGGTACCAGCGCGGGAAGTCTTCCGCCTGAGGGGTGAGAACGGGTGCCTTAGCCATGGGGCGAATGGTACGGGGCGCGGGGCCCCGGTTTCGAATCGGTATCACCGTACGGGGGCGCACCACCGCGACACGCGCGCACCACCCTGCACCCCTCTGGACGCCGGGCCCGACCCGCTGTTCGCTGGTGTGGGGCGGGACTTTGGGGGAGCCGTAGCAGCACACCGAAGGACCGGATGGGAGGCCGCCATGGCTTCAGCGCGGACGACCGGCACGACCGCACGACCGACGGGCGCACGCCCGCACCACCCGCGGAACGGGGCCGCCCGCTCCGCGCGGGCGCGCGACTGGGCGGAGATCCAGGAACGCATGCTGGTGCCGCTCTACGAGGCGGTCCACGACCGGTTGGAGGTCGGCCCGGCGAGCAGCGTGCTGGGCCTGGGCTGCCGGTCCGGGCTGGCCCTGCTGCTGGCGGCCGGGCGGGGCGCCCAGGTCGCCGGGCAGGAGCCGCGGGACGAGCTGCGCGAGCTGGCCCACGACCGCCGGCTGCGGGTGTGCGCGGGGGCCCGGACGCCGTCCGCCGTCCCCCGCTCGGCCCATTCGCTGGTGACGGTTTTCGAGCAGCTGCCCGGGGCCGCCGGGTCCGGCGCGGTGGTCGCCGAGGCCGCCCGGCTGACCCTCCCGGGCGGGCACGTGGTGCTGGCCGCCTGGGGCCCGCCGGAGCGCTGCGAGAGCGCCGCGGTGCTGGACGTGGCCCGGCGGATGGCGGGCCGGACCACCGCGCGCGACCCGTTCGAGCTGAGCGCGCCGGGCGCCCTGGAGGACCTGCTCGCCCCGGCCGGCCTGCGCCCGGCCGGCAGTGGCCGGGTGAGCTGCCCGTTCGCCTACGCCGACCTCGACAGCGCGGTGCGCGGCCTGCTCTCCACCGGACTGTTCGAGCCCGCCGAGGAGTTCTCCGGCGCCTCGCTGGTGGCCAAGGAACTGGAGGAGGCCCTCCAGCCGTACCTGCGCGCGGACGGCTCGGTGCGGATGGAGAACCTGTTCCGCTACCTGGTCGCCGAGCGGCCGCGCTAGGCCGCCCCAGGGGGCGGGTGAACCCCAGGAGGGGCGGGTGAACCCCAGGGACGGGTGGACCCCAGGAGGGCGGGTGAACCCCCACGATGGAAGGTGCACCCGCACGAGGGGCGGGTGAACGCAAACCGGGGGCGCCCGCCATCATGGCGAGCGCCCCCGGCGCCGGACCTCACGCCCGGTCGATCGACTTCCCGTCGGAGCCGTCGGGCTCGCCCGAGTCACCGGTCCCGGCGGAGGACCCCGCCGAAGACCCCGCCGAAGATCCCGCCGAAGGCCCGGCGGAAGTCCCGCCGGGGCCCTCCGGGGCCGCTTCCCGCGGCACCCCGGCCGCCCGGTACGCCTCCTCCTCGTCCAGCGTCTCCGCCTCCAGCAGCGCCGCCGCCAGCGCGTCCAGCCGGTGCCGCTGCTCGTTCAGGATCCGCACCGCGTCGCCGTAGCACTCGGAGACGATCCGCCGGGCCTCCTCGTCCACCGCGTCCAGGGTGGTCGGCGCGGCGGAGAGCCCGTAGGCGCCCTGCGGGTCGGAGGGCACCGCGGTGAGCCGGCCGACCCGCTCGCTCATCCCCCAGCGCCCGGCCATCCCGCGGGCGATGCTGGTGACCTGCTCCAGGTCGCTCTCCGCACCGGTGGTGATCACCCCGTAGACCACCTGCTCGGCCGCCATGCCGCCGAGCGCACCGATGATCCGTCCGCGCAGGTAGGGCTCGGTGTACGAGTAGCGGTCGTTCTCCGGGGTGGAGAGGGTGACGCCGAGCGCCCGCCCGCGCGGCACGATGGTGATCTTGCGGACCGGGTCCGCGCCGGGCTGGAGCATGCCCAGCAGCGCGTGCCCGCTCTCGTGGTACGCCGTCCGCTCGCGCTCCTCCTGCGGCATGACCAGCGGCCGCACCGCACCGAGCTGGACCTTCTCCAGGGCGTCCGAGAGGTCCCGCTCGTTGACCGCGTCCTGCTCGCGCTTGACGGCCAGCAGCGCGGCCTCGTTGACCAGGTTGGCGAGCTCGGCGCCGGTCATCCCCGGCGTGACCTTGGCCAGCTGGTTGAGGTCGGTGCCGCCGGCCAGCGGGACGTTGCGGCTGTGGATGCGCAGGATCGCGGCGCGGCCCTCCCGGTCGGGCGGGCTGACGGTGATCCGCCGGTCGAAGCGGCCGGGGCGCAGCAGCGCCGGGTCGAGCACGTCCGCCCGGTTGGTCGCGGCGATCACGATGACGCCCTCGGAGCCGGTGAACCCGTCCATCTCGGTGAGGATCTGGTTGAGGGTCTGCTCGCGCTCGTCGTGCCCGCCCATGCCGCCGCCGGCGCCGCGCTGGCGGCCGATGGTGTCGATCTCGTCGATGAAGATGATCGCCGGGGCGACCTTGCGGGCTTCGGCGAACAGCTCGCGGACCCGGCTGGCGCCGACGCCGACGATCATCTCGATGAACTCGGAGGCGGAGGCGGAGAAGAACGGCACGTTGGCCTCGCCGGCCACGGCCCGGGCCAGCAGGGTCTTGCCGGTTCCGGGCGGGCCGCTCAGCAGCACGCCGCGCGGCATCTTGGCGCCGAGCCTGCGGTACCGCTCCGGGTTCTTCAAGTAGTCGACGACCTCGGTGAGTTCGGCCTCGACCTCGTCGATGCCGGCCACGTCGGCGAAGGTGGTGCGCTTGCCCTCCTCGGCGAGGACCGGCTTGGGCGGGGCCTTGCGGCCGAGCGGTCCGCCGCCGAGTCCGCCGGCCATCCGGCGGGCGAGCAGCACCCAGATGAAGATCAGCAGCAGCATCGGGGCGAGTGAGAGCAGCAGGTTGGTGAGGAAGCTGCGCTGCTGGACCGGCGAGGTGGCGGTGACCTCGACGCCCTGCTGCTGCAGGGTGGCCCAGAGGTTGTCGCCCGCGAAGGAGGGCCGCTGGGTCTCGAACTCGGTGTAGTCGCCCTTGCCGCCGTCCGGCTTGGGCTGGGCGGTCTTGAGGGTGCCCTCGATCGCGTCGCCCTTGGCGTAGATCTTGGTGATGTTGCCCTTGTTCAGCTGGTTGTTGAACTCGGTGTACGAGATCGTGGTGGCGCCCGCGGGGCCGAAGAAGGACAGCAGCAGGTCCGAGATCAGGAACACCACGAGGGCGGTGAGGGCGAGGCCCACCCAGCCTCCGGGCATCCGGCGCTTGGGCGGCGGGGGCGGGGCACCCTCCGAACGCCAGGGCTGTTCGGGGGTCTGACGTGGCGGCACGGGTTCGGTCACCCATCGGACAATACGGACAGGTGCTCGGACGAGCCAATCGCAACGCCGCGCCCGGGCCGCCGTACGCCCGGGCCAACCCTTCCCACCAGCGGCTATGCCGTCACGCCGGGCCACTCCTCGGCGGTCAGCGCGAACCGCTCGTGGTCACGCCAGTCGCCCTGGAGGAAGAGCATCCGCGGGGAGAATCCCTCGTGCCGGAAGCCGAGCCGCTTGGCCATCGCGATCGAGCGCTCGTTCTCCGGCTGGACGTTGATCTCCAGCCGGTGCAGTCCCAGCCCGTCGGCCGACTGCGGGGAGAAGCAGCGGTCCACGACCAGCCGCATCCCCTCGGTCATCCGGCCGGTGCCGTTGAACGGGAGGTACGAGTCGTAGCCCAGCGTGGCGTTGCAGAAGCGGCTCATCACGATGTTGGCGACGTTCACCTTGCCGACCAGCCCGCCGGTCTCCCGATCGAGGATCAGGAAGGTGCGCAGCCCGGAGCCCTGGCGCTTCAGCAGGTCGGGCAGTCCGTCCGGCTCGACCGGGTTCCACCGTCCGATGTGTTCGGCGGACCGCCGGACCGCCTCGGCGTACGCGGCCGTGTCGTCGGCCCTCGGGGCCCTGATCATCACTCGCATGCCCCCATCATCGGACACGCGATCGGCCCGCCGCCCGGAAACACCGGGCGACGGGCCGATCGGGATCGATCAAGACCGCTCGCCGTCGATCAAAGGATGATCAAGGACGATGGCGCGTCAAGGACCGCCAAGGACCGCCAAGGGCTGTCCAGGACTACAGCATGTCCTTGAACTCCTTGGGCAGCTCGAAGTCGGCCGGACCCTTGCCCGCGCCGAGGCCGAAGGCGCCGCCGTCCGCCGGACCCTGGCCCGCGCCGAGCGCGCGGCGCTCGGCGGCCGCGGCCTCCTCCTGCGCCCGCTTCAGCGGGTTGCCGCTCTTGCGCTTGCCCTTGGCCTGCGGGGCCTTCTTGGCGGACTTCTTCGCGCCGCCGCCCATGCCCGGGATGCCCGGCATGCCGGGCATCCCCTTGCCGGAGGCCATCGCGGACATCATCTTGCGGGCGTCGAAGAACCGCTCGACCAGGTTCTTCACCTCGCCGACCTGGACGCCCGAACCCTTGGCGATGCGGGCCCGGCGGGAGCCGTTGATCAGCTCCGGCTCGGCGCGCTCGGCCGGGGTCATCGACTTGATGATCGCGCCGACCCGGTTGACGTCCTTGTCGTCGATGTTGTTGATCTGGTCCCGGATCTGGCCCATGCCGGGCAGCATGCCGAGCAGCTTGGAGATCGAGCCCATCTTCTGGACCTGCTCCAGCTGGGACAGGAAGTCGTCCAGGGTGAACTGCTTCGGGCCGCCGCGCAGCTTGGCGGCGATCTTCTCCGCCTCCGCCTGCGAGAAGGTCTGCTCGGCCTTCTCGATCAGCGAGAGGACGTCACCCATGCCGAGGATGCGCGAGGCCATCCGGTCCGGGTGGAAGGCGTCGAAGTCGTCGACCTTCTCGCCGTTGGAGGCGAACATGATCTGCCGGCCGGTGACGTGCGCGACCGACAGGGCCGCGCCGCCGCGGGCGTCGCCGTCGAGCTTGGAGAGCACCACGCCGGTGAAGTCGACGCCGTCGAGGAAGGCCTGGGCGGTGGTGACCGCGTCCTGGCCGATCATCGCGTCGACGACGAACAGGACCTCGTCCGGGTTCACCGCGGCGCGGATGTCGGCGGCCTGCTGCATCAGCTCGGCGTCGATGCCCAGGCGGCCCGCGGTGTCGACGATGACGACGTCGTACTGCTTCTGCTTGGCGTACTCGATCGAGTCCTTGGCCACCTGCACCGGGTCGCCGACGCCGTTGCCCGGCTGCGGGCCGTAGAAGGCCACGTCGGCGCGATCGGCGACCACCTGGAGCTGGTTGACCGCGTTGGGGCGCTGGAGGTCGCAGGCGACCAGCAGCGGGGTGTGCTTCTGCGTCTTCAGCCAGTGGCCGAGCTTGCCCGCGAGGGTGGTCTTGCCGGCACCCTGGAGGCCGGCCAGCATGATCACCGTCGGGCCGTTCTTGGCGAACCGCACCCGGCGGGTCTCGCCACCGAGGATCGCGATGAGCTCCTCGTTGACGATCTTGATGATCTGCTGCGCCGGGTTCAGCGCGCCGGAGACCTCGGCACCGAGCGCCCGCTCCTTGACCTGCTTGATGAAGGCCCGGACGACCGGCAGCGCGACGTCCGCCTCCAGCAGCGCGATGCGGATCTCGCGGGCGGTGGCGTCGATGTCCGCCTCGCTCAGGCGGCCCTTGCCCCGGAGGTTCTTGAACGTCGCTGCGAGGCGATCGGAAAGGGTGTCGAACACGTCGTCGCGGGTCCTCTGCGGCATCGGTATCGGTACGGTCGTCGCCCCCCAGGGTATCCGGCCACCCCGGGTGAGGTCTCCACCCCCGGTCGGAACGCTTGCCCGGCCCCCTGCCGGGCACCCTGCCCGCGGGCCTTCCGCGGCCCGGTCCGGCCCGGTCCGGCCTGGTCCCAACGCTCGGCCCGGCCTCGGCCCGGCGCTCAGCCCAGCGCGGCCCGGACCGCCGCCGCCACCTCGCCGGCCCGCCCGGCGGTGAGCGGCCGGCCCTCCTCGTCGGTCAGGTAGAACGAGTCGACGGCCTCCGCGCCCAGCGTGGACACGTGCGCGGTGCGCACCCGCACGCCCGCTCCGTCCAGCGCCCGGCCGATCCGGTGCAGCAGCCCTGGGGCGTCGTGCGCGCGGACCTCCAGCACGGTCGCGGTCGCCGAGGCCACCGCGGGCGCCACCGCGACCATCGGCGGCGGGGTGGGGATGCCCCGGCGGCGCGGGGCGGCGGCGTCCCGCTCGGCGAGCCGGCGGGCGACGTCCAGCGAGCCGTCCAGGGCCCGGCGCAGGTCGGCCCGCAGCCGGGCCGCCTCCGGCAGCTCGCCGTACTCGGCCGCCACTCGCCAGGACAGCAGCAGCACCGGCCCGGCGCCCACCGGGTCCAGCTCGCGCAGCCCGGCCGAGCGGACGGCCAGCCGGTGCAGCGCGAGGACCCCGGCGGCGGTGCCGAGCAGTCCGGGACGGTCCGGGACCGCCAGGTTCAGCTCGACGCCCATCGGCTCGGCGCCCGGCTCCGCCCCCTCCGACCGGGCCCGCAGCGACAGCGCCGGCTGCCCGGTCCGGGCGGCCTCGACCGCCAACCGCTCCTGCTCGGCGGTCGGCGCCGTCTCCACCGGCGGGACGCCCGCCCCGGCCAGCCGGTCCGCCACCCGGGCCACCAGGCCGTCCACCAGCGAGGCCCGCCAGCCGCTCCACGCGGCCGGCCCGGTGGCCAGCGCGTCCGCCTCGGTGAGCGCGTGCAACAGCTCCAGCTCCGGCCGGGTGGTGACCACCTTGGTGATCGCCTCGACGGTGGCCGGGTCGTCCGGATCGCGCCGGGTCGCGGTGTCCACCAGGGTCAGATGGTGGCGGACCAGCACCGCCAGGGTCTCGGTGTCCTCGGGGCCGAAGCCCATCCGGGCGCCGAGGTCGCGGACGATCACCTCGCCGGCCGCGCTGTGGTCCCCCGGCCAGCCCTTGCCGATGTCGTGCAGCAGCGCGGCCACCAGCAGGAGGTCCGGCCGGGCCACCCGGCGGGTCATCGCGGCGGCCCGCACCGCCGTCTCCACCAGGTGCCGGTCCACCGTCCAGCGGTGCACCGCGTTGCGCTGCGGACGGCAGCGCACCCGCTCCCAGTCCGGCAGCAGCCGACGGACCAACCCCTCCGCCTCCAGCGCCTCCCACACCGGGACGGCCGACTCCCCGGCGCCCAGCAGGGTGACCAGCTGCTCGCGCGCCTCGTCCGGCCAGGGCACGGGCAGCGGGCGGCACTCGGCGGCCAGCCGGCGCACCGTGGCGTGCGAGACGGTCAGCCCGTTCTGCGCGGCGGCTGCCGCGGCGCGCAGCGGCAGCACCGGGTCGGCGGCCGGGCGTGCGCCCTGGGCGAGCACCGCCTCGCCGTCCTGTTCGACCACGCCCTCGGCGAGCGGCCGCCGCTCGACCGCGCCCCGGGCCACCGCTCCGGACCCGCGTCCGGAGCCGGCGAACGGGATGCCCGGCCGCCGCACCCGCCGGCCGCGGCCGCCGCGGGCCGCGAGCACCCGGTCCACCGCCCGCCAGGTGACGTCGCCCGCGTACGCGACGGTGCGGGCGGCCTCGTAGACCTGGCGCAGCAGGGTGTCGGCGTCCAGCACCCCGAGCCGCTCGGCGACCTGGTCCTGGTCCTGGAGGCCGAGCCGCTCGGTGGCCCGTCCGGTGACCAGGTGCAGGGCGTCGCGCACGTCGGCCAGCCGCTGGGCGGCGGCGTCCAGGCCGTCCCGGGGCGCGTCGGCCAGCCAGGTGGCGGCGATCGCGTCCAGCGTCACGACGTCGCGCAGGCCGCCGCGGGCCTCCTTGAGGTCGGGCTCCAGCAGGAAGGACAGCTCACCGTGCCGTTCGGCCCGCTCGCGGCCCAGCTCGCGCAGCTCCGGCAGGCGCGCGGGGGCGCTCGCGCGCCAGTCGGTGAGCACCGCGGAGCGCAGCTCGTCGGTGAGCGCCCGGTCCCCGGCGAGGTGACGGGCGTCCAGCAGGCCGAGCTGGGCCTTGAGGTCGGTGGCGGCGACCGAGCGGGCCTGCGCGACGGTGCGCACGGAGTGGTCGAGCTTGGCGCCCGAGTCCCAGACCGGGTACCAGATCCGCTCGGGCAGCTCCCGGGCGATCGGGCCGTCGTGCAGCAGCAGGACGTCCAGGTCGCTGCGCGGGGACAGCTCGCCGCGCCCGTACCCGCCGACCGCGACCAGCGCGACGCGGGGCGGGGCGCCGGCGGCCGCGAACAGTCCGGCCAGCCGGTCGTCGGTGAGCCGGGCGAGCGCCCGGCGGCGGGGGCGGCCGCCCGGGCCGGGGCCGGCGAGCAACGCGGCCCGGGCGGCGGCCCAGCCCGCGAGGTCGAAGGGGTCGGCGGGGTGACCGGGGTCGCGGGGGCTGGTCTCGGAGGTCATGCGCGTGGTCCCGTCCGTCGTGCTGCTGAGCCGTCGTGCTGGTGGAGCCGTCGTGCCGCTGAGCCGTCGTGCCGCGCGAGCCGGTGGTGCCCGGTGGAGCCGCACTGTCGCGATCCGTCGTGTCGCGCGATCCGTCCTGCCGCCCCGGCCCCGCGCGGGGCCGTTCGGCCGGCCGGAGTACGCCGGTACGCCGTCGGACGGACCCTCCACCCCCCGGGTGTGCGGGTCCGCCCGACGGCGCGGGACTACAGGGCGTCCGGGCCGCGCTCGCCGGTGCGGACCCGCACCGCGGTGTCGACCGGGACGCTCCACACCTTGCCGTCGCCGATCTTCCCGGTCCGGGCGGCCTTCACCAGGACGTCGATCAGGTCCTCCGCGTCCTCGTCCTCGACCAGGACCTCGATCCTGACCTTCGGCACCAGGTCCACGGTGTACTCGGCCCCCCGGTACACCTCGGTGTGGCCGCGCTGGCGGCCGTAGCCGCTGGCCTCGGTGACCGTCAGGCCGTGCACCCCGAAGGCCTGGAGGGCGGCCTTCACCTCGTCCAGTCGGTACGGCTTGATCACGGCGGTGATGAGCTTCATCGGGCGTCGACCTCGGTCCTCTTCTCGGCGGGCTTCTCGGCGGCCTCCGCGGCAGCGGTCCGCTCGGCGACGGGCTTCGCGGCGCCGGGCCCCGCGTCGGCGGGCCGTTCGGCGGCGGGCTTCGCGGCAGCGACGGCCAGGCCCGGCAGGGCCCGGGCCAGGCCCGCCCCCACGGCGCTGAAATCGTAGGCGGACTCGGCGTGTTCGGCCTGGTCGATGCCGGCCACCTCGACCTCCCCGGAAACCCGGAACCCGACCAGCCGATCGACCGCCTTGGCCAGCAGCCAGGACAGCACGAAGGAGTACGCCGCGACCACCGCCACGCCCATCGCCTGCTTGCCGAGCTGCCCGATCCCGCCCCCGTAGAACAGGCCCTTGACGCCCTGGCCCACCCCGCCGGTGGCGAACAGGCCGACCAGCAGCGAACCGATCGCCCCGCCGACCGCGTGCACGCCCACCACGTCGAGCGAGTCGTCGAAGCCCCAGCGGTACTTCAGCGAGACCGCGGCGCAGCAGACCGCACCCGCCACCAGCCCGATCGCCACCGCGCCGAGCGGGCTCACCGAGCCGCAGGCCGGGGTGATCGCGACCAGCCCGGCCACCGCGCCGGAGGCGGCGCCCAGCGTGGTGAAGGCGCCGTGCCTGAACCTCTCGTAGACCAGCCAGCCGACCAGCGCCGCGCCGGTGGCGACCTGGGTGTTGACCATCGCCATCGCGGCGACGCCGTTGGCCGCCAGCGCCGAGCCGGCGTTGAAACCGAACCAGCCGAACCAGAGCAGCCCGGAGCCGAGCATCACCAGCGGCAGGCTGTGCGGGCGCATCGGGTCCTTCTTGAAGCCGATCCGCTTGCCCAGCACCAGGCAGACCGCGAGGCCGGCGACGCCCGCGTTGATGTGCACGGCGGTCCCGCCGGCGAAGTCGATCACGCCGTTGCGGTCGCCCAGCCAGCCGCCGTGGCCGCCGTCGAAGAAGAACACCCAGTGCGCGACCGGGAAGTAGACGATCGTCACCCAGAGCGCGATGAACAGGCCCCAGGCCGCGAATCTCGCCCGGTCCGCGATGGCGCCGCTGATCAGCGCCGGGGTGATGACCGCGAACATCAGCTGGAAGAGCGCGAAGGCGGTGACCGGGATGGAGCCGGTCAGCTCGTCGAGGCCGAGGCCGCGCATCCCGAGGTGGTCCAGGTCGCCGATCAGCCCGGCGAAGGAGTCGGACCCGAAGCTGAGCGAGTACCCGTAGAGGACCCACAGCACGCTGACGATCCCGAGCGAGAGGAAGCTCATCGCCAGCATGTTCAGTGTGCTCTTGGCCCTGACCATGCCCCCGTAGAAGAAGGCGAGTCCCGGGGTCATCAGCATGACCAGGGCCGCACTGATGAGTACGAAGGCGGTGTCGCCCGCACTGAAGCCGTCCGGCATCGGCGTCTCCTCTGCGTCCAGGCCGATCCGCACCCGGGGACCCGTCCCGTGGTGCCACCCGGGGTGTCGGCGTTGAGGAGGAGCCTGCCGAAGGCTGGTTTCGGCCAGTGCGGCCGGTTGTTTCACCGCCGTGACGCGTGCGACGCGCGGGTTACGGCTGCGTGAACCGCGGACCGCGGACCGGTCGCCCAGTGCGCGCGGCGCCACCGGGCGCCGGAGGCCGGACATGCCACCGACCGTGACGGCGGCGGCCGCCACGGTCGGTGGAGCTTCCCTCGGAGGGCCCTGACCGGTCGATGGCCCTGACCGGTCGGAGGCCCTGACCGGTCGATGGCCCTGATCGGTCGGAGGGCCCGAGCGGTCGGGGATCCCGAGCCGCCGCAGGGCCCGAGCGGTCAGACCACCGACACGAACTCCGGGATGTCCTGAACCACCCGCTCCTTGAGCCGGCTCACCGCGTCCACACCCTTGAACCGGGCCGCCGCGGCCTCCGTGGTCTTGCGCACCCGGGAGTTCAGCCGCTCCGAGCGCACCTTGGTGGCGATGTCCACCGCCTGCTCGGCCATCACCGCGGCCTGTTCCGCCTCCCTCTGCAGCAGGTGGACGCTGGCCATGCCGATCAGGTTGAAGGCGTACGAGCGCACGTGGTCGGCGTCCTGGCGGAACAGGTCGACCGCGCGCTCCATCACCGGCGCGGACATCGACGCGTAGAGCTCGGCGTTGTCCGAGTGGTAGGCGAGGTCGCGGAAGGAGTGCGCGTTCTCGGCGTTCAGCTCGGCCGGCGAGAAGAACTTCAGCCAGTCCGGCTCCTGGTCCCCGTCCCGGATGTCGGTGAAGGTGTCCTCGGCCAGCCGGACCGCCCGGGCGCAGCGGTTGACCTCGCCGATGGTGGCGTAGGCACGCGCCTCCATCGCGTACAGCAGGGACTGCTGGCGCGCGGTGGCGGTGTCGCGGCTGCCGTACTGGGCCAGGTGGATGAGCTCCAGGGCGTCCTCGCCCCGGTTGAGGTGGATCATCTGGCGGCTCATGTCGGTGAGGATCAGCGCGCCGAACGGGCGGTCGCCCGCCTCCTTGGCCGCGTGCAGGGCGAGCACGTAGTACTTCTGCGCGCTCGGGTGCATCCCGACGTCGTACGACATCCACCCGGCCAGGTGGGCGAGTTCGGCGGTGAGCCGGAACAGCCGCTTGGTGGTGTCCTCGCTGTACGTCTCCTGGAGCAGGTCGGTGACCTCGTGCAGCTGGCCGACGACGGCCTTGCGGCGCAGCCCGCCGCCGTTCTGCGCGTCCCACTGCCGGAACATGACCGTGGTCTGCTCGAGCAGTTCCAGCTCGGGCTCGGAGAGCCGGCCGGTGAACGCCTCGCCGCCGTTGGCCGCGGTGAGGATCGGGGTGGGGACACCGGTCGGGCCGGGCGCGAGCCAGCGCTGCATCGGCTCGATCAGCGCGGCGCCCGCGGTCAGCGCCAGCGAGGTGCCGAGGAACCCGCGGCGGTTGAGCATCAGGTCACTGCGGGAGTAGTCGCTGATCAGCTGGACGGTCTGCGGACCGCTCCACGGCAGGTCGACGCCGCCGCCCACGGTCGAGACCGGGATCGCGGCGCGCAAGCCCAGGTCCTCGATCGAGACCACTGAGCCGAACCGTTCGGAGAAGAGTTCCGACATGATCTTGGGGATCGGCTCACGGGGCTGCTCGCCGTCGAGCCAGCGGCGCACCCGCGAGGTGTCGGTGGACACATGGTGGGCGCCGATCTGCCGGGCCCGGCGGTTGACCTGCCGGGCCAACTCGCCCTTGGACCAGCCGCTGCGCGCGAACCACGTGGTCAGCTTCTCATTCGGTTGCTTCTCTGCCATGGGTAACGTCCCCATCCCGCCCGGCCCCTAGCGGGGCCCCCGATCGTGACCGCCCGACGGTTGCGGGCTCTTGCCAGACGTGCCGTGCCTGAGGTGCTGCCGTGCCGCGGCGCTGCCGTGCCGCAGCGTCCTCGCACTGGTGTGCCATCGTTGCGGACGATTCGTCAGATTCCCAACTCCCGCTCCTCCACGGCCCGGGACGGACTCCTCGACGACATCCGCACGCTGAACGTAATGCCCCGCGAGGGGACCGTGGGAGCGGCCCTGGCGAAACGCCACCTTTCGCCACCCCCAGGAGTGAACCGAAGCCCGGGGGCACACGCTTCACTTAGGGAGTCCCGACGGCCCGGCATATGCGGGCCGCCAAGTCCCCCGGCTCATCCCGGAGGACCCGGCGGACCCGGCAACCCACCGCAGCCACAGGCGAGTTCACCATCCACTCGGGATGGCGACAGTCCCACGCACACGACGATCCGGCATCGGCGCCGCCCCCACAAGGCGGCGCCCGAGGCGCACCGGCGGAACAGGCGCACACCACGCGCTGCGCGCCGCCACCGCACTACGCACCACACAGCTGACAATCGACACACAGTCACCGTCCCGTAACCATCGGCAACGAGAACCTGTTGGGGGAGGCATGGACAACCTGTTCGGCGAACTTCGACTGGGGCACCTGCGGCTGGCACCGCTGGGCGCGCGCCGCCGCACCAAGGTCACCGCGTCCCAGGCCGCCGCGGAGTACACCGGCCGCTGGGGCTGGGCGGTCGTCACCGGCGACCCGGTGACCGGCGCGCCGGTCACCGGCGCCACCGCCCCGACCCGCTGTCCCTGCGGCTCCCCCCGCTGTGCCGCACCCGGCCTGCACCCCGCGACCGGCGGCGGCCGGGCCCGTGCCGGCCGCGCCGAGGCCTCGGTGCTGTTCCCCACCGGCCGCGCCTTCGACGTCCTGGACGTCCCCGAGCAGGCCGGCCTCCAGGCGCTGGTCCGGCTGGAGCGGATGGGCACCCAGGTCGGCCCGGTGCTCGCCGCCCCCACCGGCCGGCTCCAGTTCCTGGTCGCCGCCGGCACCGCCCGGCGCCTGCCCGACCTGCTGTACCGGATGGGCTGGGACGACGCCGCGCTCGACCTGGTCTGCCACGGCGAGGGCGGCTACGTCGCCGCCCCGCCCACCGTCCTCGGCTCCCTCGGCCCGGTCCGCTGGCTGCGCCGCCCCACCCGCGACAACGCGGGCTGCCCGCCCGAGGCCCGGCTGCTGCTCGGCACCCTCGCCTACGCCTGCCACCGCAGCCGCGAGCGCGCCGCCGAGCCGGCCTGGATGGCGTCCTGACCCCTCCGGTCTCCGCCGCGCCGAGGCCCCGCTCCCCGAGCGGCAGCGGCCGGCCCGCGTCGAGGCCGCTTCCCACCGCGCGCCCCGCCCGGCTCCGGGTGCGCGAAGGGCCCGCCCCCGGGAGGGAGCGGGCCCTTCGTACGCCCTGTGCGCACTCGTCCTGCGCGCACTCGCCCTGTGCGCACTCGTCCTGCGCGGGTGTGCGTCAGTCGCCGATCAGCGCGTCCACGAACGCCCCCGGCTCGAACGGAGCCAGGTCGTCCGCGCCCTCGCCGAGGCCGATCAGCTTGACCGGCACACCCAGCTCGCGCTGGACCGCGACCACGATGCCGCCCTTGGCCGTGCCGTCCAGCTTGGTCAGCACGATGCCGGTGATGTCGACCACCTCGGCGAAGACCCGGGCCTGGATCAGGCCGTTCTGGCCGGTGGTGGCGTCCAGCACCAGCAGTACCTCGTCCACCGGGCCGTGCTTCTCGACGACCCGCTTGACCTTGCCCAGCTCGTCCATCAGGCCGGTCTTGGTGTGCAGGCGGCCGGCGGTGTCGATCAGCACCGTGTCCACGCCCTCGGCGATGCCCTCCTTGACCGCGTCGAAGGCGATCGAGGCCGGGTCCCCGCCCTCCGGGCCGCGCACGGTGCGCGCACCGACCCGCTCGCCCCAGGTCTGGAGCTGGTCGGCGGCGGCGGCGCGGAAGGTGTCGGCGGCGCCGAGCACCACCTTGCGGCCGTCGGCGACCAGGACGCGGGCGAGCTTGCCGGTGGTGGTGGTCTTGCCGACGCCGTTGACGCCGACCACCAGGACCACCGCCGGGCCCTCCTCGTGCCTGGTGGAGCGGACGACGCGGTCGGCGTCCTTGCCGACCAGCTCGACCAGTTCCTCGCGCAGCAGCGCGCGCAGTTCCTCGGGCGTACGGGTGCCGAGCACCTTCACCCGGGTGCGCAGCCGCTCGACCAGCTCCTGGGTGGGGGTGACGCCGACATCGGCGGTGAGCAGCGTGTCCTCGATCTCCTCCCAGGTGTCCTCGTCCAGGTGCTCCCGGGAGAGCAGCGAGAGCAGGCCCTTGCCGAGCGAGTTCTGCGAACGGGACAGCCGCGAGCGCAGCCGGACCAGCCGGCCGGCGGTGGGCTCGGGCACCTCGACGGCGGGCGCCGCCTCGGCCTCGGCGGGAGCGACCTCGACGACCTCGACGGCCTCGACGGCCTCGGGCGCCTCGGCCTCCGCCGGGAGCTGCACCTCCTCGACGGTGCGGCGGGGCTCCTCGGTCGGCGGCGCGGACTCCTCGCCGACCTGGGGCTCCCGCGGGGTGGGCTCGGGCGCCGTGATGACCGGCGCCTGCGACTTCGGGGGCAGCTGCTGGCGTCGTCTGCCGGAAACGACGAGGCCCGCGATCGCGCCGACGGCGACCACGGCGATGACTACGGCAAGGATCACGTATTCCATAACTGCTCCAGTATCCGCGACCGGAGCCCGGATGGACCGCAGCCGCCCTACACGGATGCGGTGCGTACCGTCCGCGGCCGCCGTTCCCGGTGTTCTCCCCCGGCCTGGCGGCCGGGAGCTGCTCCCTCGCGCAGCCGCTGGCTGATCACCTGGGAGATGCCGTCGCCCTTCATGGTCACGCCGTAGAGGGCGTCGGCGGACTCCATGGTGAGCTTCTGGTGGGTGATCACGATCAGCTGGGAGCTCTCCCGCAGCTCCTCCATGATCCCGATCAGCCGGCGCAGGTTGGTCTCGTCCAGCGCCGCCTCCACCTCGTCCATCACGTAGAACGGGCTGGGCCGGGCCTTGAAGATCGCCACCAGCAGCGCCACCGCGGTCAGCGAGCGCTCGCCGCCGGACAGCAGCGACAGCCGCTTGACCTTCTTCCCCGGCGGGCGGGCCTCCACCTCGACCCCGGTGGTGAGCATGTCGTCCGGGTCGGTCAGCACCAGCCGGCCCTCCCCGCCCGGGAAGAGCCGGGCGAAGACGCCCTCGAACTGGGCGGCGGTGTCGTGGTAGGCCGAGGTGAACAGCTGCTCGACCCGCTGGTCCACGTCCCGGACGATGTCCAGCAGGTCGCGCCGGCCGCGCTTGAGGTCGTCCAGCTGCTCGCCGAGGAACCTGTGCCGTTCCTCCAGTGCGGCGAACTCCTCCAGCGCCAGCGGGTTGACCTTGCCGAGCTGCAGGTACGCCTTCTCGGCCGCCCGCAGCCGCTTCTCCTGCTCGGCCCGGACGTACGGGTACGGCTCCCCCGGTTCCCTCCCCTCCTCGGCGGTGTCGTCGCCGCCCGACGCCGCGGGCGAGGGCGGGACGAGCTGGTCGGGCCCGTACGAGGCGAGAAGTTCGCCACCGTCGATGCCGAACTCCTCCAGCGCGCGGGCCTCCAGCTGCTCGATCCGCAGCCGCTTCTCGGCCCGCAGCACCTCGTCCCGGTGCCCGGCGTCGACCAGCTTGTCCAGCTCCTCCTTGAGCCCGCGGCCGTGCTCGCGGTGCTCCCGCAGCTCCTGCTCGCGCTCGGCACGCGCCTGTTCGACGGCCGCCCGTCCGGCGTCCGCCCGTTCGAGCGACACCTCCAGGCCGGCCAGCAGCTGCCGGGCGCCCGCCGCGACGGCGTTCGCCACCGAGGCGTCGTGCTCGGCGCGCCGACGGCGCTCGGCGGCCCGGGCTCGCGCCTCGCGCTCGGCGCGGGCGGAGCGGTCCAGCTGGTCGGCCCGGCCGGCCAGGGCGCGGACCCGCTCCTCGTGGGTGCGCACCGCGAGCCTGGCCTCCAACTCGGTCTGCCGGGCGGCACTCGCGGCCCCGGCCAGCCGCTGCTGTTCGGCGGTGTCCGGCTCGTCCTGCCCGGCCCGGGCCGACTCCTCGGCGGCGGCCAGGCGTCGCGCCGACTCCTCGGCGCCGTCGAGCAGTTCGGCCAGCCCCTGCTCGGCCCGCGCGGCGGCGGCCGACAGCCGCTCGGCCTCGCCCGCGGCGGCGCGGGCCTGCCCGCCGAGCCGGCCGAGCGCCCCGGCGACCTGCGCCCGCTCCTTCTCCGCCTGCCGCCGCTGCTCGGCCAGTTGCTCCACCTCGGCCGCCGACTCCCGCCGCCGATCGGCGAGTTCGGCCAGCCGCGCGGCCGACTCGGCGCAGCGGGTGGCAAGTTCCCCGATCGCCCGGGCCGCCTCGTCCACCGCCGCCTGGGTCTCCAGCAGGCTGGGCGCACCGCCGGACCCGCCCTGGGCGAAGCCGGCGCCGAGCCGGTCCCCGTCGGCGGTGACGGCACAGATCCCGGGCTGCGCCGCGGTCAGCCGCAGCGCCTGGTCCAGATCCGCGACCACCGCCACCCCGGCCAGCAGCCGCCGGACCGGTCCGAGCAACTCGTCCGGGCCGTCGACCAGTTCGGCCGCCCAGCGGGCCCCGTCCGGCAGTTCTCCCGCCGCCTGCGCCACCTCGGCGGCGCCGGCGATCAGCAGCGCGGCCCGGCCGGCGTCCTCGGCCCGCAGCAGCCGCAGCGCCCGGGCGGCGACGGACGGCGAGTCGACGGCCACCGCGTCGGCGGCCGCACCGAGCGCCGCGGCCACCGGCACCTCGTACCCCGCGTCGATCCGCAGCAGCGCGGCCGCCGGGCCGAGCAGCCCGCCCAGCCGCTCCCCCGCGTCCAGCAGCGCGCCGGTGCCGTCCTTGCGGCGCAACCCGAGGGAGAGCGCCTCGTGCCGCGCGGTCAGCCCGGCCCGCTCGCGCTCGGCGGCACCGGCCGTCTCCCGGGCCGCGGCCAGCTCCCCCTCCACGGCGGCCAGCCGCTCGCGCGCCCGCTGGTACCGGGCCTCGGCCTGCTCGTCGTCCCCGGCCAGGCCGTCCACCTGCTGCTGGAGTTCGTCCAGCTCGCCCCGGGCGGACTCGGCGCGCAGCAGCGCCTCGTCCCTGGCCTCGGTGAGCCGGCCGATCTCGGCCTGCGCGGCGGCGGCCCTGGACCGGGCGGCGGCGGCCTGCCCCTGCAACCGGGCCAGGCCCTCCCGGCGGTCGGCGATGGCCCGGGCGGCGTCGCGCAGCCGGCGCTCCTCGTCGGCCAGCTCCCGCTCCAGCCCGTCCTTGCGCTCGACCGCCTCGGCCAGCGCGTACCGGGCCTCCTCCAGCGCCTCGGTCAGCGCGGCCTCCTCCTCGCGGACCCGCTCGGCCTCCCGCTCCAGCTCCTCGGGGTCTCGTCCGCGCCGCTCCTCGCCGCGGCCCCCGGCGACGGCGTGCCGGGCGCGGGCCTCGGCCAGCCCGATGGTGCCGCGGGTGCGTTCGGCGAGCGCGGAGAGCCGGTACCAGGTCTGCCGGGCGGCCTCCAGGCCGGGTCCGAGCTGCTGGACCTGCGCCTCCAGGACGCGCTCGCGCTGCACCGCACGGGCCAGCTCCTGCTCGACGGTGGTGCGGCGCAGCCGCAGCGCCAGTTCGTCCGCGATCTCGGCCTCGACGGCCCGGCGGAGCGTGCACAGGTCGTCGGCGAGCAGCCGCAGCCGGGCGTCGCGCAGGTCGGCCTGGATGCCGGCGGCCCGGCGGGCGACCCGGGCCTGCCGGCCGAGCGGTCCGAGCTGGCGGCGGAGTTCGGCCACCAGGTCCTGGACCCGGTTGAGGTTGGCCTGCATCGCGTCCAGCTTCCGCAGCGCCTTCTCCTTGCGCTTGCGGTGCTTGAGGACGCCGGCCGCCTCCTCGATGAAGGCGCGCCGCCCCATCGGGTCGGCGTGCAGCACGGAGTCCAGCTGCCCCTGCCCGACGATGACGTGCATCTCGCGGCCGATGCCGGAGTCGGAGAGCAGTTCCTGGATGTCCAGCAGGCGGCAGGTCACGCCGTTGAGGGCGTACTCGCTGCCGCCGTTGCGGAACATGGTCCGGGTGATGGTCACCTCGGCGTAGTCGATCGGCAGGGCGCCGTCGCTGTTGTCGATGGTGAGGCTGACCTCGGCGCGGCCGAGCGGGGCGCGCCCGCTGGTCCCGGCGAAGATGACGTCCTCCATCTTGCCGCCGCGCAGCGACTTGACCCCCTGCTCGCCCATCACCCAGGACAGCGCGTCCACCACGTTCGACTTGCCGGAGCCGTTCGGGCCGACGACGCAGGTGATGCCGGGCTCGAAGCGCAGGGTGGTGCTGGAGGCGAAGGACTTGAACCCGCGCAGCGTCAGACTCTTCAGGTGCACGCGGCCGGTCTCCTCGATCGCTCACGACGGGAACCGACTGTATCCGGAGCCGGACACGACGAAGGGACGCCACATCCGGGCGTCCCTTGCAAGCTGCGTCCCTTTCGGGGCGGCTCAGTGCACAGCGGCGTCGATCTGCGAGGACCGGGCGGGACTCAGGTGAGAGCCGGCTCCCGCTGATCCAGATCGATGCTGTTGAGCAGCGAGTGCTCGTCAGCGACAGCGGTCAGAGCGTCGTTCTCAGCCTGCATCCGAAGGAGCTCGGCTTCAAGGTCCTGGACGCGCTGCTGAAGCCGTCGCATCTCGGAGAGCATTCGCGGGTCGGGGCCGCCGACGTACCCGAGAAGCGCCTTTGCCATGATGAATGGTCCTCCACGCTGAGTGACCGAACCGGAACGGTACAGGTCTAGGGGGAAGGGGGACGCACGCGCGGCGCGTCACCGGAAGTGCTGGCTGGGCACTACGGCACAACCACCGTGAGCTGGGCTCACGGGGGCATGCGCCTGCCGGGAGAACGCGGTCGTGTGCGCGGGCTTCCAGCGTCTCACCAAAGACGGAAAGGGTCAACACGATCACCGCACGCTACCGCGCCCCTGTCACCTGCCCGGCGGTGTCGTCACGCCTGGGGGGTTTCGGGACGGGTCCATCGCGTACTCGTGGATCATCGTTCGATGCGGAGTCAACCACGAGTCTGCCCGGATGGCAACCTCGTGACACCGTCAGTTCGGGATCTTTTCCCGGAAGCCCGCGCCCCGGTCCGCCGAAGGCCCGGCCCGGGGCGGCTCGGGGGCGGCTCGGGGGCGGCTCAGCAGCGGCTCAGCGGATCTCGAAACCCTCGTAACCAGGGCCGACGGCCGTCCAGATCTCGGTGACTCCGCTGACGTTCCCCGGGGTCCCCGGGCCGCGCAGCCGGGCCAGCAGCTCCTCGCAGTCGGGCGCGAGCCCCTCGGCCACCACCTGCACCCGGCCGTCGCCGAGGTTGCCGGCGTAGCCGGTCAGGCCGATCTCCAGTGCCCGCGCCCTGGTCCACCAGCGGAAGCCGACCTGCTGGACCTTCCCCCGGACCCAGGCGGTCACCCGGACCGGTTCCTCACTGTGGGCGTCGCGACCGTGCATGCCCCGACCTTAGGACACGCCCCGGCCACCCGCGCGCCCTGGTCGCCGCCCGGTCCGCCCCGCCCGCGCAGGCCGGCCGGGCCCGGAGACGGGAGCGGCCCCGCCGGAGCCCGGAGCTCCGGCGGGGCCGCCGACGCGGACGGTCGGTCCGGGGCTACCAGTCCCCGCCGCCGAAGTCGCCACCACCGAAGTCGCCACCGCCACCGAAGTCGCCTCCGCCGAAGTCGGAGGGGTTGAAGTCGGCGCCGGTGAAGTCGCCGCCCTCGTACTGGTCCTGGTAGCCGTGGCCACCGTCCATCATCGGCGCGGCCGCGTAGGCCGGGGTGCTCATCATCGAGCCGAGCATGGTGCCGACCAGCAGTCCCGGCAACAGGCCGCCCCCGCCGAAGCCGCTATAGTAGCCGCCCGCGTACGGGGCGTAGGCCGGGCCGGCGTTCCAGTACGGCTGCGGGCCCTGGTCGGTGTGGACGGTGCGGATCGCCGGGTCGAGGCCGGCCGCCACCCGGTCCGCGTCGGCCTGGCAGACCGGCACGGGGCGGGCGGAGCCGCCGGCCGGCGCCCAGTCGACGTCCTTGACGGACGGGCCGTGGCGCGGGTCCATGAAGCACGGGGGCCGGCGCTCGGGCAGCGGGCGCTCGTCCCGCCGGGCGCTCAGGGTGGCCAGTGCGAACCGGCCGTCCTCGATCGCCTCGGTGACCTGCTTGACGCCCTCCGGCCGCTTGGCCTCGTCCATCAGGCGCTTGGACTTCTCGTACGAGTCCAGGGCGTGGGTGTAGTCGGTGCGCTGGGCGTCGTCGGCGTCCGCCGCGCCCGGGTTGAAGTCGAGCCGGTCCAGCTCCTCGCCGAAGGCGGTGATGTCCTCGTCCACCACCCGGCGCAGCTGCTGCAGCTCGGCCCGGGCCTGCTCCTCCTTGCGCTTCTTGGCGCGGCGGAAGAGGAGGAAGACGCCGGCGCCGGCCAGCGCGACCAGCACCACCGGGATGACCACCCAGGCGATCGAGGTGCTGTGGTTGACCCCGGTGCCCTTGGTCTGCGGGACGGCCTGGTCGACGAAGGAGTTCAGGGTGGCGTCGATGTCGCCGCCGTTCGCGCGGAAGGCCGCGCCGGCGATGCGCTGCGGCTGGCCCGCGCCGATCGCGCCGCGGTCGCCGCCGGCCTCGAACTTGTCGCCGTGCCACACCGCGTAGACGCCGTCGATGCCCACCAGGGTGCGGAGGTCCTGGAGGTTGCTCTTCGCGTAGGCCGGGGAGTCGGGGATGACCGCGATGAAGATCGGCTTGTCGGCCTTGTCGATCTTCTTGGTCAGGGCGTCGGCCTGGGACTCGCTGAAGCGGTTCGCCATGGCCGGGTCGACGTAGACCTGGCCCTTCTTCAGGGTGGCCGCGGCATCGCTCATCCCGCCGGCCGCCGAGGCCGCGGGTGCCAGCAGGAGCAGCAGCCCGAGCAGCGCCGCCACCAGGGCAAGTGGCCCGGCGCCCCGGGAACGTCGTGCAAGGGTTCTCATGCCCTCGACGCTACCGTGACCGGCCGCCGAGCACGCCATACCCTTCGCATACTGGTATTGACAAGGCTCCCCGCCGTCCGCCGGGGCCGCTCCCCTCCTCGGGGATGATGTTTCCCCCGGTCGCCCCTGAGCCGGGGCCCGCTCGGGAACCGCGTGAGGCCGCCGGACGTACGTTCCGGCAGGTCCGGCCTGGTCCCGGGGTACTCCGGGGAGCGTGCCGACCGTACCGTGCGAACGGGCATAGTGGTCCCGAACCACCGGTCCCATTGCTTTTTCTTTACCCACCCCGTCCTTGACTCGACTCCCGATCGGAGCACTCGGTGATCATCGGCCTCGTCACCGCCGTGGCGGCATCCGCCTGCTACGGCACCGGCTCGGTCCTCCAGGCCGTCGGATCCCGCCGCTCAGCCCGGGAGGAGGCGGCCAAGGGCGCCACCACCTCGACCACCGAGCACGGCGGCCCGAGCCTGTCCTCGACCGCGAAGGCCGCCGTCACCTGGGAGTTCATCCTCGGCACGGTGCTCGACCTGATCGGCTTCGGGCTCGGCGCGCTGGCCGCCCGCCTGCTGCCGCTGTTCCTCTCCCAGACCATCATCAGCGCCAACCTGGTGATCACCGCGGTGCTCAGCATCAAGCTGCTGGGCATCCGGCTCAAGCAGCTGGAGTGGGCCTCGATCGCCGTGCTCTGCTCGGCGCTGGTGCTGCTGGCCGTCTCGGCCGGGCCGGAGGGCGGCCACCACGCGGCGATGTCCTTCCACTGGTGGCTGCTGATCGTCACCACCGTGCTGCTGGTCGGCGGCAGCCTGCTGGTGCGGCGGATGGGCGCCAACGGCGCGATCGTCGCCGGTCTGCTCTCCGGCCTCGGCTTCGGCGCCCTGGGCGTCGGGGTGCGCATCCTCAACGGCATCGAGCCGTTCGACCTCGGTTCGCTGCTCTCCGACCCGGCGCTGTACGCGGTCCTGGTCGGCGGCATCGGCGGGATGTACATCCACACCGTGGCGCTCCAGATCGGCTCGGTCAACGGCGCGACCGCCGCGCTGGTGGTCGGCGAGACGGTGCTGCCCGGCGCGGTCGGCGTGCTCTGGCTCGGCGACTCCACCAAGGCCGGCCTGGGCTGGCTCGGCGTGATCGGCTTCCTGCTCGCGGTGGTCGCCGCGGTCGGGGTCGCCTACTTCGGCCAGGACACCCACGGCGCGCCCGGGGAGCCGGCCGTCCCGGAGCCCGAACTCACCCGCAAGTAGCGGCCTCAGCCCCCGCTGCGGGTGCGCGGCACGCGCTGGCAGCGGGGGCAGAAGTAGCTGGAGCGGTTCATCCAGGCCGCCCGCCGGATCGGGGTGCCGCAGCGGCGGCAGGGCTCCTGCTCGCGGCCGTAGGCGTCGAGGTCCCGGGAGAAGTAGCCGCTCTCGCCGTTCACGTTGACGTAGAGGCTGTCGAAGCTGGTGCCGCCGACGGCGAGCGCCGCGGTCATCACGTCCCGGGCGTTGGCCAGCAGCAGCAGGGCCTGCGGGCGGGTGAGCGTCGCGGTCGGGCGGTCGTAGTGCAGCTTGGAGCGCCACAGCGCCTCGTCGGCGTAGATGTTGCCGACGCCGCTGATCAGGGTCTGGTCGAGCAGGGCGCGCTTGACGGTGGTCCGCTTGGCGCGCAGCGCGGCCGCGAAGGCGGCGTCGTCGAAGCGCGGGTCGAGCGGGTCGCGGGCGATGTGCGCGATCGAGACCGGGGTGCCCTCCGGGTCCCCGTCCTCGGCCTCCTCGACCGCCAGGCCGCCGAACGTCCGCTGGTCGACGAAGCGCAGTTCGCGCCCGCCGTCGGCGAAGCGCAGCCGCACCCGCAGGTGCGTCTCGTCGGGTACGGACGGGTCCTGGACGAGCAGCTGGCCGCTCATCCCGAGGTGGCCGATCAGCGAGAATCCCGCCCCGGTGCCGGCCAGCGGCACCCACAGGTACTTGCCGCGCCGCTGCGCGGTGCCGAGGGTGGTGCCGGTCAGCCGGGCGGCGAAGTCGGCCGCGCCGGCCGGCTGGCGGCGCACCGCGCGCGGGTGCAGCACCTGGACGTCGGCGACCGTCCGCCCGGCGACCCAGTTGGCCAGACCACGGCGGACGACCTCGACCTCGGGAAGTTCGGGCACGGGAACACGCCTCCTGCTCGGTACGGATCAGCAGGAGTGAAGGCTACTGGGAGGTCACGCCCCGGCGGGCAGCCGGTCGGCGTACTTCTCCTTGATCGCGCGCCAGGCGCTCTCGGCGGCCTTCTGCTCGGCTTCCTTCTTCGAGCGGCCGACGCCGCTGCCGAAGTCCTCGCCGGCCACCCGGGCCGCCGCGGTGAAGGTCTTCTCGTGGTCCGGACCGGACTCCATCACCACGTACTCGGGCACTCCGATGCCCACCGAGGCGGTGAGCTCCTGGAGGCTGGTCTTCCAGTCCAGGCCCGCGCCCAGCTGAGAGGACTCCTCGATCAGCGGGTCGAACAGCCGGTGGACGAACTCGGTGGCCGCGTCCAGTCCCTGGTCCAGGTAGACGGCGCCGATCACGGCCTCGACGGTGTCGGCGAGGATCGACGACTTGTCGCGACCGCCGGTGCCCTCCTCGCCCTTGCCGAGGCGGATGAACGTGCCGAGCTCCAGGCCACGGCCGACGTCCGCGAGCGCGCGGGAGTTGACCACCGCGGCGCGCAGTTTGGCGAGCGTGCCCTCCGGGACGTCCGGGTGGACGCGGTAGAGGGTGTCGGTCACCACGAGGCCCAGCACCGAGTCGCCGAGGAACTCCAGGCGCTCGTTGGTGGGCAGCCCACCGTTCTCGTACGCGTACGAGCGGTGGGTCAGGGCACGCACCAGAAGGGCGCGCTCGAGTGTGTACCCGAGGCGCCCTTCCAGGACGTCGTATTCGGTCGAAGCCGGCCCGCCGGCCTTGCCCCCGCCCGAAGAACCCTTCGGGGCGGCGGACGCCTTGCGGGTGGAGTTACCGTCCGACATCGATCCGTGCACCCCGCCGATCAGACCGAGAGGACCTGGCGACGGTTGTACGTGCCGCAGCTCGGGCACGCGATGTGGCCCAGCTTCGGCTCGTGGCAGCGGTCGCACGCCACGAGGGCCGGAACGACGGCCTTCCAGTTGGACCGACGGTGGCGCGTGTTGCTGCGCGACATCTTCCGCTTCGGAACAGCCACGGCTACTTCTCCTGGTTCTCGGCGAGACCCTCACGGGTGTCGCTGTTCTTAGATCCGTCACCCTCGTCGCCGGGGGCGGCGGAGAGTCCCTGCAGAGCCGCCCACCGGGGGTCGACGGCATCGTGGTGGTGCGCCGGGTCGTCGCTCAGGCGCGCTCCGCATTCGGAGCACAGGCCCAGGCAGTCTTCCTGGCACACCGGCTGCAGCGGCAGTGCGAGCACCACCGCGTCACGCAGCACCGGCTGGAGGTCGAAGAAATCGCCCTCCAGACGGTAAGTCTCTTCTTCCGAGTCCTCGTCGAGGTCCTCGGCCCCGGCGGTCCGGGCGCGGTGGCGCTCGTCGGACTCCGGGTAGTAGTACAGCTCCTGGAAGTCCACGTCGACGTCGAACTCGACGGGCTCCAGGCACCGGACGCACTCGCCCACGACGTGGGTCTCGGCGGTGCCGGTGACCAGCACGCCCTCGACCACGGACTCCAGGCGGAGCTCCAGCTCGATCGGGCTCTTCTCCGGCACGCCGATCACGTCGATGATCCCGAAGCCCTCGGGGGCCTCCAGGGTCCGGCTCACCTTGCGCATCGAACCCGGGCGACGACCGAGCTCGTGCGTGTCGAACACGAGGGGGTCGCGGTGGTCGAGGCGGTTCACGGTGTCCTGACTTCCATAGGAAACGATCTGAGATTCCCCATACGAGTCGGCGCTGCGAGGGCAAGCCGACGGCCGGACATGGGGATGCCGGAGTGGTCAGACTACCGGAGTCTCCCGCCAGGCCCAACTTCGGTCCCGTCAGGAGACTCCCGCACGGCTGTGCCGGGGCCGGCTCAGCGGCCGCCGAGCTCCCGCAGCCTGGTCATGTCGATCATGCTGGTGTCGAAGAAGCTGGTCTCGTCCAGGCCCTGGCCCTGGCCCTGCCCGTGGCCCTGGCCCTGCCCGTGGCCCTGCTGCTGGTGCGGCACGGCCGGCGGGGCGGCCGGCTGCGGGGGGTAGGCGTAGCCGTCGTACGACTGCGCGGCGTAGCCCGACTGCTGCTGGGGATAGCCGTAACCGCCCTGCTGCTGGTAGCCGTCCTGCTGTCCGCCCCACTGGGCGTTGTAGGGGTCGCCCTGGCCGGCCGGGTCGTAGCCGCCGCCGTACACCTCGACGTACTGCCCTCCCGGCTGCTGGGCGGCCGCGTACTGGTCGGTGCCCGGGGCCTGCCAGCCGGCCGCGGCCGGGGTCTGCTCCGGCCAGGTCTGCTGCTGCGGGACGTCCTCGCGGTACCAGGCGATGTCCTCGCCCTCGGCGTCGTGGGCGAAGCCCGCCGCCACCGCCTCGGCCCGCTCCTTGGCCTGCTGGGCCTGGTCGGCGGCGGCCAGGTAGGCGCCCAGCTCGTCGATCGGGCGCTTGCCGAGCAGCTTGTCCCGGCCCTTGCCGACCGCCTCCAGGGTGGCGCCGAGCACGTTCTCCAGGGTGGCGAGCTTCACATCGACGTACTCGTCCACCTCGGGGCTCGGGCTGATCCGCTGGGGGCGGAACTCCTCTCCGTCGCTCTCGCCCTCGGGCTCGGCCTCGAAGACGCCGGAGTCGCCGCGCAGCTTGGTGCGGCCGCGGCCGACCGCGCCGAGCGTCTTGGTCAGCACGACCTCGAAGTTGGCGAGCTTGCTGTCCACGTAGTCGTCGGCCTCGGCCCGCTTGGCGTCGACCTCGGTGCGCGCCTCGGCGAGGATCCGGTCGGCCTCGGCCTGGGCCCGGCGGACCACCTCGGTGTCCGAGATCAGCGAGCCGCGCTCGGCGTGCGCGCCCTGGATGATCCGCTCGGCCTCGGCCTGGGCCCCGGCCACCACCTGCTCGTGATCGGCCATCACCGACTGGGCCTGGGCGAGTTCGGCGGGCAGGGCCGACCTGAGGTTGTTGAGCAGGCCGATCAGCTCGGCCCGGTTCACCACGCAGGAGGCCGACATCGGCATCGAGCGGGCGTTCTCGACCGCCGCCACGATCTCGTCGACCTTGTTCTGCACGTCCACGGGGCTTCGTCTTTCCGTGTGCCGCCGACGGTCCGGCGGAGGCAGGCCCGGCGCGGTGGACCTCACCGCAGGGCAGGAATACAGACTGTACGGCCACTGCCCTGCGGGGTCACAACGCCTCAGCCGAACCGGTGCACGGGGAAACGGACATGACGTGACGAACCGGCAGAAGCGGACAGTCGGCGGCCTACTGCTCGGCCTTGCGCTCCGCGATCCGCTCCACCAGCCGGCGGTGCACCGTCTCCGGCAGCAGGTGCGAGACGTCGCCGCCGTAGGAGGCCACCTCCTTGACCAGCGTCGAGGAGAGGAAGCTGTACGTCGGCGAGGTCGGCACGAACAGCGTCTCCACCCCGGTCAGACCGTGGTTCATCTGCGCCATCTGGAGCTCGTAGTCGAAGTCGCTGACCGCGCGCAGGCCCTTGATGATCGCGGGGATGCCGCGCTCCCGGCAGTAGTCCACCAGCAGGCCGTGGTGCGACTCGACCTGCACGTTCCCGAAACCGGCGGTGACCTCCTCGATCAGGCCGATCCGCTCCTCGACGGTGAACATGCCCTGCTTGTTCCGGTTGACCAGGACCGCGACATGCACCACGTCGTACAGCTTCGAGGCCCGCTCGATGATGTCGAGGTGGCCGTTGGTGATCGGGTCGAACGAACCGGGACAGACGGCTCGGCGCATGGCGTGTGTGCTCCCTCGTGGGGTGACGGCTGCTGCGGGCCGCGGCCCGCTACTCCTGCTCGTCGGCCGCGGCGGCGCGACCGTACCAGAGCGTGCCCTCGCCGTAGCGGCGGGAGCGCAGCTCCTCGAAACCCCCGGGCCAGACGAATCCGCCACCGCGGGTGCTGCGCTCCACGGTGACGAGCGTGCCCGCCGCGAGCCAGCCCCCGGCCAGGAGTGTGATCAGCATCTCGCGGACCTCCTCGTCCGTCACCACGTACGGCGGGTCGAGGAAGACCAGGTCGTACGGGCTCTGCGGGGGCGGGCCGGCGATCACCTTCTCCGCCCTGGCGGCCCGCACCTCGGCGCCCGGCAGGCCGATCGTCCGGACGTTCTCCCGGATCACCCGGGCCGCCTGGCCGTCCGCCTCGACCAGCAGGACGTGCTCGGCGCCGCGCGACAGCGCCTCCAGCCCGACCGCGCCCGATCCGCCGAACAGGTCCAGCATCCGGGCCCCGTGCAGGGTGCCGCGCAGCGCCTCCAGGGTGGAGAACATCGCCTCACGGGCCTTGTCGGAGGTCGGGCGGGTGCCCCGGCCGGGCGGTACGGCCAGTCGGCGGCCACCGGCCGCCCCGGCGATCACGCGGGTCATGGTGGTGGAAGGTCCTTTCGTCGCTGCCCGACCACGCTATCCCGCCCCGAACCGCAGGGGCGCGCCGGTGCCGGGAGGTGGGGAGCGACGAGCGGGGCGGGAGCACCGGGGCGACGGCCGTCGGCACCGGGCCGGGAGCGCCCCGGAGGCGGGCGGGCGAGCCGCCCGCCTCCACCACGGCGAGCACGGCGCGGCCCGGCGGGTTCGCCGCCGGGCCGCGGTGGTCAGCTCGCCTCGGAGCCCGCCGACTGGGCCGGGGTGCCCGAGCCGAGCAGGGCCGGCGAGGCGTAGCGGGACCAGGACAGGCAGCCGTCGGGCGGGCAGAACTCGGGGCGGCGCGGGTCGTGCCCGAGCTCGCGCAGCTTGGTCCGGACGGAGTCGGGCGTGCGGCCGAACCGGGCGGCGATCCGGGCGATGGTCTCGCCGTCGTGGAAGCGCCGGACCAGTTCCTCCTCGTGCTGCGGCACCCAGGGGGCGCCGTGGCCGGGGTACAGCTCGCGCAGCACGTCGCGGTCGGGGATGGGCTCGGAGACGTCGGCGACGATCGCCAGCGCCCGCAGCGCGCGGTTGAGCGCGATCCGCAGCGAGGCGACGTCCTCGACCGGCAGGCGGAGCTTGCCCGAGGCGAGCGGTGCGGCGGCCGCCCCCTCGCGCCAGCCGGTCAGGGTGAGGGTGACTTCGCGGTCGTCGTCGCTGGCGAGTTCGATCCGGAAGACCTTGTCGCCCAGCGGGAGCTCGTTGAGATGACGGAATGCCATGGCTTGACCCCCAAGTGTCGTGCCAGGTACGCACCTTGGAGGTGCGCCCTGAACACCTTCATTCTCTCCCGGGGGTCTGACAATCCGGCCCTCGAAGGGTGCTCAGCCCTTCTCCATGTAGGCCGCGCGGTCCTCGTCGAGCAGGCTCTCCAGCGCGGTGCGCAGCTCCGGGTGGGCGGCCAGGTCCGGGTCCTCGGCGACCAGCCGGGTGGCCTCGGTGCGGGCGGTGAGGATGACCTCCTCGTCCTCCAGCACCGAGAGCACCTTGAGCGAGGACTTCACCCCGGACTGGGCCTGGCCCAGCACGTCGCCCTCGCGGCGCTGTTCGAGGTCGATCCGGGACAGCTCGAAGCCGTCCAGGGTGCCCGCCACCGCGTCCAGCCGGGCCCGCGCGGCGCTGCCCCCGGGCATCTCGCTGACCAGCAGGCACAGGCCCGCCGCGCTGCCCCGGCCGACCCGGCCGCGCAGCTGGTGGAGCTGGGAGACGCCGAAGCGGTCGGCGTCCATGATGACCATCGCGGTGGAGTTGGGGACGTTGACGCCGACCTCGATCACCGTGGTGGCCACCAGCACGTCCACCTCGCCGGCCGAGAACCGGCGCATCACCTCGTCCTTGGCCTCCGGCGCGAGCCGGCCGTGCAGGATCTCCACCCGCAGACCGCCCAGCGGGCCCTTCGTCAGCTTCTCGGCCGTCTCCACCACCGAGAGCGGGGGCCGCCGTTCGTCGCTCGCCGCGCCCTCGTCGGCGACCTCCTCGAAGTCCTCCTCGGCGGCCCTGCGGCGCTTCTTCCCGGGGGCGGCCGCGGGCTCCTCGTCCCCGATCCGGGGGCAGACCACGTACGCCTGGTGGCCCTTGGAGACCTCCTCGCGGACCCGCTCCCAGGCCCGGGTGAGGAAGTTGGGCTTCTCCAGCGCCGGGACGACGTGGGTGGAGATCGGCGAACGGCCGGCCGGCAGCTGGTCCAGGACGGAGGTCTCCAGGTCCCCGAAGACCGTCATCGCGACGGTGCGCGGGATCGGGGTGGCCGTCATCACCAGCAGGTGCGGCGGCTGCTCGCCCTTGGCGCGCAGCGCGTCCCGCTGCTCGACGCCGAAGCGGTGCTGCTCGTCCACCACGACCAGGCCGAGGTCCTGGAACTGCACCTTGTCCTCGATCAGGGCGTGGGTGCCGATGGCGATCCCGGCGTCCCCGCAGGCCATGTCGAGCAGCGCCTGGCGGCGGGCGGGAACGCCCATCGAGCCGGTCAGCAGCACCACCCGGGTGCCGAGGTCGGAGCCGCCGAGCATGCCGCCCTCGGCCAGGTCCCCCATCATCTCGACGATCGAGCGGTGGTGCTGCTGGGCGAGCACCTCGGTGGGCGCCAGCAGGACGGCCTGGCCGCCCGCGTCCACCACGGCGAGCATGGCGCGCAGCGCGACCAGGGTCTTCCCGGAGCCGACCTCGCCCTGGAGCAGCCGGTGCATCGGGTGCTCGGTGGCGAGGTCGGCGGCGATCTCGGCGGAGACCTTCTGCTGGCCCTCGGTGAGGGTGAACGGCAGCCTCGCGTCGAAGGCGTCCAGCAGACCGCCCTCGCGGGCCCTGCGCGGTTTGGCGGGCAGGGCGGAGTCGGCGGCCCGGCGCTGTGCGAGGGCGACCTGGAGCACGAAGGCCTCGTCCCAGCGCAGCCGGCTCTGGGCCCGCTCGCGGTCGGCGTGGCTGCGCGGGCGGTGGATCAGCTCCAGCGCCTCGGGCAGCGGGATCAGGTCGTGCCGCTCGCGCAGTTCGGCGGGCAGCGGTTCGCCGACGTCGCCGAGGTGCTTGGTGAGCGCCGTCTCGATGCAGATGGACAGCTTCCAGCTGGGCATCTGCGCGCTGGCGCCGTACACCGGGATGAGCCGGCCGGCGAACTGCCGCGCGGCGTCCGACCCGGCGTCCTCGTCGAGCAGCTGGTAGTCCGGCGAGACCAGCTGGCGGCTCCGGTTGAAGACCCCGACCTTGCCCGCGAACAGGCCCTGGGCGCCGGCCTTGAGCTCCTTCTGCCGCCAGCCCTGGTTGAAGAACACCAGCGAGACCCGGCTGCGGCCGTCGGTGACGACGACCTCCAGCCGGTCGCCCTTGCGGCCGCGGAACGGGATCAGGGTGACCTTCTCGATCCGGGCCAGCACGGTGACGTGCTCGTCGACCTCCAGCTCGTCCAGGCTGGTGAGCTGGCCGCGCTCGACGTAGCGGCGCGGATAGTGGTGCAGCAGGTCCCCGACCGTGCGCAGCTTGAGGCTGTCGGCGAGCACCTTCGCGGTACGGTCGCCGACGAGCTTGGTCAGTGGTTCATCGAGAGCGCCCATCAGGCCCCTGTTTACACCAAGGGACAGACAGAACCGCAGCTGCTGCCCGCCCGCCCGCCTCCGGGGCGGCCCTATTCCACCCCGATGAGCAGCGGCGCCGGTTCCTGCCCGCCGTGGAAGACCACCGCGTCCACCTCGGGCCGCCGGTGCCGCACGTGGGCGACCAGCCGCTCGGCGAGCGCCTCCTCGGTGCCCTCGCCGAGGATCAGGGTGACGAGTTCGCCGCCCGCCCCGAGCATCCGGTCCAGCACGCTCTCGCCGACCTCGGCCAGCCCGGCGCCGATCACCGCGACGTCGCCGTCGATCAGCCCGAGCACGTCCCCGGCCTGGCAGACCCCGGCCATCGTCCAGGACTCCCCCTCGGCGACGGCCAGTTCCGCGTACCGGGTGGCCCCGGCGGCGGAGGTCATGGCGACCACGTCCTCGTCGAAGCGGCGGCCGCCCTCGTGCACCGCGAGCGCCGCCAGTCCCTGCACCGGCGAGCGGGTGGGCAGGACGGCGATCCGCACCCCCTCCTCGCGCAGCTGGTCGGCGGCGGCCCCGGCGGCGGCGCGCAGCTCGGGGTCGTTCAGCAGCAGGACGACCTCGCGGGCGGCCGAGCGGCGCACCGCGTCGGCGAGTTCGGCGCTGGCCGGCGGGCGGTCCGGGTCGGCGTGCAGGACGACGGCGCCGGCCTGTTCGCAGAGCTCGGCCAGGCCCCCGCCGGAGACCACCGAGAGCACCGCCCGGGCCCGCTCCTCGCGCTCGCCGGGTTCGGCGGCGGCCCCGGAGCGGGCGGCGGCCTCGGCGAAGTGGGTGATCCGGATCTGGTGCGGGCGCCCGGCCCCGACGCCGGCCTCCACGGCGGCGCCCGCGTCGTCCACGTGGACGTGCACGTTCCACAGGCCGTCGCCGCCGCCGATCACCAGCGAGTCGCCGAGCTCGCCGAGCCGCCCGCGCAGCGCGGGCAGCGCCTCGTCGGGGGCGTCCAGCAGGTAGATGACCTCGAAGGCGGGATGGCCGGGGCCGGGCGGCCTGAGGTGGGTCTCGCAGCTCTCGACGGCCCGGACGTCCCCGCGCAGCGCGACCGGCCCCATCGGCTGCTGCCCGGCGACGGCGTCGGCGAGGGCGCCGAGGACGGCCACCAGGCCGCGCCCGCCGGCGTCCACCACCCCGTTCTCGGCCAGCACGGCGAGCTGCTCGGGGGTGTGCCGCAGCGCGTCCCGGGCCGCCCGGTAGGCGGTGTCGGCGACCTGTGCGAGCCCGTCCCCGGCCCCCACGGCCTCCCGGGCGGCGACCCGGGCGACGGTCAGCAGGGTGCCCTCGACGGGCTCCGCGACGGCCTGGTAGGCGGAGTCGGCGGCCCGCAGCAGGGCGGCCCGCAGCTGTTCGGCGCCGCCGCCCTCGGCCAGCGTCTCGGCGGTCCCGCGCAGCCACTGGGCGAGGATCACCCCGGAGTTCCCGCGGGCGCCGACCAGCGCGCCGCGGGCCATCGCCCGGACCGCGTCGGCCAGCCCGGGGGCCGGCTCGGCGGCGGGGTCCGCGAAGCGGCTCTCCACCTCGGCGGCGGCGGACTCGACGGTCAGGTAGAGGTTGGTGCCGGTGTCGCCGTCCGGGACGGGATAGACGTTGAGCGCGTCGATCTCCTCGCGGGCCTGGCCGAGCGCCCGCAGGGCGAGCTGGCACCAGGTGCGCACGGCCGGGGCGTCGAGCGTGTGCAGCACCAGGTCTCCTCCGGATGGGACGCCGCGGGTGGCCCGGGGGACGGCGGCACGTTCGGGCCGGCGGCGAGGGGTGATACCGGCAGGTTATCGGGGGCCGGACGGGGCCGTCCGGACCGGCGACCGGAGCGATCACTCGGCCGGTCATGGTAGTTTCGTGGGACGGAAGCAAGCGTTGTATGCTCTTCCGGTTGCCTGGAACCGTCCAGGCTCACCCCCTTGTCCGGTCTGGTTCACGTGAGTGTTCTGGTGGTCGAGTGGGGTTTTCGAAAGTAACTGATCTGAAGTCTTGGAGTGACTCCTGTGGCTGCCAACTGCGACGTCTGCGGCAAGGGGCCGGGCTTCGGCAACAGCATCTCCCACTCTCACCGCCGTACCCCCCGTCGTTGGAACCCCAACATCCAGACGGTGCGCGCTGTGATTGGGCGGACGCCGAAGCGGCTCAACGTCTGCACCTCGTGCATCAAGGCCGGTAAGGTCTCGCGCTGACGCGCAGACCGGCAAGCCGGTCCTCCAGTGAGCCGGTTCATCCTCGGATGAGCCGGCTTCGCTGTTTCCGTGGCCGGCTCCGCCGTTTTCCGGACTCACCGGTGGTGGGCGGACTCCTCTGAGGAGTCCGCCCACCGTCGTTTTCCGGGGAGCTTTCGCGTTCCGGGGAGCTTTCGCGGGGGGGGGAGCCTCAGCGCCAGCGCCAGGCGTGGTCGACCGGGCCGATGCCGGCGCCCAGGGCGAAGCCCCCGGCGATCGCGCCGGTGACGTACTCCTTGGCCGAGGCCACGGCCCGCGGCAGCGGTTCGCCCTTGGCCAGGCCGGCCGCGATCGCGCTGGCCAGGGTGCAGCCGGTGCCGTGGGTGTGCCGGTTGTCGTAGCGGGGTGCCCGGAACCAGTGCACCTCCTCGGGCCCGCCGTACAGCAGGTCGGCGGCCTCGCCCTCCAGGTGGCCGCCCTTGACCAGCGCCCAGCGCGGCCCGAGGTCGACCAGCGCCTTGGCGGCGTCCAGCATCTGCGACTCGTCCTCGACGGTCAGCCCGGTGAGCTGGGTCACCTCGTGCAGGTTGGGGGTGGCCAGGGTGGCGACCGGCAACAGCTTCTCGCGGACGGTGGCGACGGCCTCGGCGACCAGCAGCGCGTCCCCGTGCTTGGAGACCCCGACCGGGTCGACCACCACCGGGGCGTCCACCCCGGCCAGCAGCTCGGCGACGGTCTCGACCAGTTCGACCGAGGCGAGCATGCCGGTCTTCACGGCCTGCACCCCGATGTCGTCCACCACGCTGCGGAACTGCGCCCGGACGGCCTCGGCGGGCAGTTCCCAGTAGCCCTGGACGCCGAGCGAGTTCTGCGCGGTGACGGCGGTGATCACGCTCATGCCGTGGACGCCGAGGGCGAGCATCGCCTTGAGGTCGGCCTGGATGCCGGCGCCGCCGCCGGAGTCGGAGCCGGCGACGGTGAGCACGCGGGGAGGTGCGGTGGAGGACATGCCCCCAACCTACCGGCGCGGCCTCAGAGCACGGCCTCGGACTCCACCCAGCGGTCCTTCGGCACCGTCTTCAGCCTGGTCACCGCGTCGCCGATCGGCAGCAGCTCGATGGCGGTCCGGCGCAGCGCGGTGAAGTACCCGAACGCCCCCTGCTGGACGGCCTCCACCGCGTGCCAGCCGAACCGGGTGGCGAGTACCCGGTCCCGGGCGGTCGGGGTGCCGCCGCGCTGGACGTGGCCGAGGATGACCGGGCGGGCCTCCTTGCCGAGCAGGTTCTCCAGCTCGTGGGCGAGCCGGTTGCCGATCCCGCCGAAGGTCCGGTGGCCGTACTGGTCGACCTCGCCGTGGTCGAAGCGCATGGTGCCGGGCAGCGGGGTGGCGCCCTCGGCGACGGCGATGATGGCGAACTTCTTGCCGCGCGCGAAGCGGTCCTCGATTATCCGGGCCACCGCCTCGATGTCGAAGGGCTTCTCCGGGATCAGGATGCCGTGCGCACCGCCCGCCATGCCCGCGGTGAGGGTGATCCAGCCGGTGTGCCGGCCCATCAACTCGACCACCATGACGCGCTGGTGGGACTCGGCGGTGGTCTTCAGCCGGTCGATAGCCTCGGTCGCGACGTGCACGGCGGTGTCGAAGCCGAAGGTCACGTCGGTGGCGTCGATGTCGTTGTCGATGGTCTTCGGCACGCCGACCACGGGCAGTCCGGCGTCGCTGAACAGCTTGGCGGCGGTCAGCGTCCCCTCGCCGCCGATCGCGATCAGCGCGTCGATGCCGATCTCCCGGGCCAGCGTCTTGGCGTTCTCCACCGCCCAGGCGATCCGGTCCCGCCGCACCCGGGCCGAGCCGAGGACGGTGCCGCCGAGGGTGAGCAGGCCGGTGACGTCGTCGTGCGAGACCGTCCTGGTGCGGCCCTCGATCAGCCCGAGGAAGCCGTCCAGGATGCCGACGATCTCGTGCCCGTGGACGTCGGTGCCCCGGTGCACCACCGAGCGGATCACCGCGTTGAGGCCGGGGCAGTCGCCGCCGCTGGTCAGTACACCGATGCGCATGTCTGGTGTGCTCCCGCTCGCCGTGGGTCGGGCCACCCGCGCCGGGCGGGCGGGCTGGGGTTCGCAAGCCTACGCAAAACGCACCCGCGAAGCCCGTCCCCCGCGCTCCGGAGCGTCACGCGCCGCTCACCGTACGGGGATCGGCGCGCGCCGCCGCTACTCGGCGAAGTGGTCCCAGCCGCCGACCCGGTCCCAGGGGGCGCCGTCCACCGTGACCCGGCCGCTGCGGCTGCCCGTCGGGCGGCCGGTCACCTCGCCCACCACCCGCCAGCGGGCCGGGAGTTGGACTCCGCGCGGGAAGGTGGCCACGATCGCGTGGTCCTCGCCCCCGGAGAGCACCCAGACCAGCGGGTCGACCCCGACCGCCTGACCGATGTCGGCCATCTGCGCCGGGACGTCGAAGTCCGCGGCCTTCAGGTCGATGTCCACCTCGCTGGCCCGGGCCACGTGGCCGAGGTCGGCGACCAGCCCGTCGCTCACGTCGATCATCGAGGTCGCGCCCAGCTCGGACGCCGCCGGGCCCGCGTGGTACGGCGGTTCGGGCCGGCGGTGCGCCTCGACGAAGGCGCGCGGGGAGCGGAAGCCGCGCTGGAGCACGGTCAGGCCGGCGGCCGACCAGCCGAGCCAGCCGGTCACCGCGACCACGTCGCCGACCTGCGCGCCGGCGCGTGTCACCGCCGCACGCCCCTGGAGGTCACCGAGCGCCGTGATGGCCAGCGTGACGGTGTCGCCGCGCACCACGTCGCCGCCGACCACCGTCGCCCCGGCGACCTGGCACTCGTCGCGCAGCCCGTCCATCAACTCGGTGGCCCAGGTGGTCGGCAGGTCCGCGGGGGCCACCAGACCGAGCAGGATGGCGGTCGGCACCGCCCCCATCGCGGCCACGTCGGCGAGGTTCTGGGCGGCGGCCTTGCGGCCCACGTCGTAGGCGGTGGACCAGTCCCGGCGGAAGTGCCGGTTCTCGATCAGCACGTCCGTGGTCGCCACCACCCGGCCGTCCGGAGCCCGCACCACCGCGGCGTCGTCACCCGGGCCGAGGTCGACCGCATCGGTGAGCGGTACCCGGGCGGTCAGCTCCCTGATGAGGCCGAACTCGCCGAGCTCGCCCACGGTCCCCTGCATCTGCCGTCCTCTCGCGTTTCCATCCGTTTCGGCCCCCGTCGCGCTCCCCCGCGCGCAGCGTACGCCCTTCGGGGGCGTCGGGGTCTCCCCTCCCCGGCCCGCTGCGAGGTAGCGTGGTGATCAGACTGCCGGTGAGCCCACCCACCCACGCGCCTGACCGGGCGATCACGGCGGCGATCCCCCTAACCGGCCCGCCGGGAGGTCCCCGTGGTACAGGCATACATCCTGATCCAGACCGACGTTGGGAAGGCCACCGCCGTGGCCCGGACCATCTCCGAGATCCCCGGCGTGCTCACCGCCGAGGACGTCACCGGTCCCTACGACGTGATCGTCAAGGCCGAGGCCGCGACGGTGGACGAGCTGGGCCGGATGGTGGTGGCCAAGGTCCAGAAGGTCGACGGCATCACCCGCACCCTCACCTGCCCGGTGGTGCACCTGTAGGCCGGGTCCGCGGTACGCCGGTGCGCGGGCGGCCCGGCGCACCGGCGGGTCCCGGACCCCGGGCCCCGGCTACCATCGGCGGGTGGCCAGAGAACTGCGCGTCCCCGAGGCGCTGACCGCCCTGCCGGCCCCGGTCCGCTGGCTGGCCCTGCCCGTCGCCCTGGCCTGCACGGTCGTGGTGCTGGTCGGCGGCTGGGGTCCGGCCGACCCGAAGGTCGAGGTCCCGCGGCCGAGCGGCAGGGCGGCCGAGTACTGCCGCTCGCTGGCCGCCGCGCTGCCGGCCGAGCTGCTCGGGCACGCCCGCAGGGACCCGTCGCCCGCCTCCCCGTACGTGGCCGCCTGGGGCGACTCCCCCCGGACGGTGCTGCGCTGCGGCATCGACCGGCCGGAGGAGCTGGACGGCGACCACGCCGCGGACTGGTCCCCGAGCGTCGACGGCGTCACCTGGTGGTCGCAGAAGCTCGCCGACGGCGGCTACCGCTTCGTGACGACCATGCGCGCCGCCTACGTCGAGGTGACCGTCCCGGCCGGCGCCGCGCAGAACCCCTTCGACCCGGCGGCCGCCCTGAGCGGCGCGGTCAAGGCCAACGTCCCCGGCTGAACCGGCGCGGGCCACCGCCCGGCGCACCGGGGGCGGGCCGGGAACCTCCCGGCCCGCCCTCCGGCAGGACCCGCTAGCGCAGCCCGGTCGAACGCCGCAGCGCCGTGCCGAGCAGCCGGTCGATCAGCTCCGGGTACGAGACCCCGCTGGCCTCCCACATCTTCGGGTAGGCCGAGATCGGGGTGAAGCCGGGCATGGTGTTGATCTCGTTGATCATCCAGGTGCCGTCCTCCAGCAGGAAGAAGTCCACCCGGGCCAGGCCCTCGCAGCCGAGCGCCTCGAAGGCCTCGACCGCCTGGCGCTGGATCTCGGCGAGTTCGCCGGCGGTCAGGTCCGCCGGGATCTTCACGTCCGAGGAGTCGATGTACTTGGCCTCGAAGTCGTAGAAGTCGAAGCCCTCGCCGACCAGGATCTCGCCGGCCACGCTGGCCCGCGGGCCGTCCTCGAACTCCAGCACGCCGCACTCGATCTCGCGGCCGGTCACGCCCGCCTCGATGATGAGCTTGGGGTCGTGCCGGCGGGCCTCCTCGATCGCGGCGTCGAGGTCGGCCAGGTCCTTCACCTTGGTGATGCCGATGCTGGAGCCGGCCCGGCAGGGCTTCACGAACAGCGGCAGACCCAGCTCGGCGGCCCGCTCGCGCACCGCCGTGCGGCCCGCCTCGGACTCCCAGTCGCGCGGCCGCACGATGGTGTAGCGGCCGACGTTCAGACCGTGCGAGGCCAGGATCCGCTTGGCGAACTCCTTGTCCATGCCGGCCGCGCTCGCCAGCACGCCGTTGCCGACGTACGGGACGCCGGAGAGCTCCAGCAGGCCCTGGAGCGTGCCGTCCTCGCCCCACGGGCCGTGCAGCAGCGGGAACACGACGTCGACCTCGCCGAGGGCCTTCGGGGCGCTGCCCGGCTCGGTCAGGACCACCTCGCGGTTGCCCGGGGCGACCGGCAGCGCGACCTGGCCGTCGACGCCCTCGGCGACGTGCGCCACGTCCGGCAGCCGCCCGTCGGTGATGGCCATCCGGGCCGGCTCGTCGCTGGTCAGCGCCCAGCGGCCCTCGTGCGTGATGCCGATCGGCAGCACGTCGTACTTGTCGCGGTCGATCGCCCTGAGCACACTGCCCGCGGTGGAGACGGAGATCGCGTGCTCGGAGCTGCGCCCGCCGAAGACCAGCGCGACGCGCGGCTTCCGGTCGGGCCGGTTCGGGGAGGACTGTTCGATGCTCATATCGGGTTTGAGACTACCGTGCGAGGCCCGGCCGGAAGGCAGGCGGCGCCGGGGAGCCGGAGGTCCCGGGGGAACCGGCGGGACCCGGGCGGGCGCCGCCCTCCCGGGCCGCGGTCCCCGGACTCAGCGCCGCTCCGCCTTCGCCGAGCGCGACATCAGGTTCTGCAGCGCCTCCTGGGTCGGCCGCCCGTTGTGCACCACGTCCACCACGGCCTCGACGATGGGCATGTCGACCCCGTTGCGCCGGGCGAGGTCCAGTACCGACTCGCAGGACTTGACGCCCTCGGCCGTCTGCCGGGTGGCCGCGATGGTCTCCTCGAGCGACATGCCCCGGCCCAGGTTCATGCCGAAGGTGTTGTTGCGCGACAGCGGCGAGGAGCAGGTGGCCACCAGGTCGCCCATCCCGGCGAGTCCGGCGAAGGTGTGCGGGTCCGCGCCCAGCACCTCGCCGAGCCGGGTGGTCTCGGCCAGCCCGCGGGTGATCAGGGTCGCCTTGGTGTTGTCCCCGAGCCCCATGCCGGCCGCCATGCCGACCGCCAGGCCGATCACGTTCTTGACCGCGCCGCCGAGTTCGCAGCCCACCACGTCGGTGTTGGTGTAGGGCCGGAAGTACGGCGTGTGGCAGGCCGCCTGGAGTCGCTTGGCGACCGACTCGTCGGAGCAGGCGACCACGCTGGCCGCGGGCTGCCGGTTGGCGATCTCCTTGGCCAGGTTGGGCCCGCTGACCACCGCGACGCGCTCCGGGCCGACCCCGGTGACCTCGTCGATCACCTCGCTCATCCGCTTGGCGGTGCCGAGTTCGATGCCCTTCATCAGGCTCACCAGCACGGTCTGCGGCTCGATCAGCGGCGTCCAGGCGGCCAGGTTGTCGCGCAGCGTCTGCGAGGGCACCACGAGCACCGCGAAGTCGGCGCCGGCCAGCGCCTCGGCGGCGTCGGTGGTCGCCCGCACGGTGTCGGGCAGCCGGACGCCCGGCAGGTAGTCCGGGTTCTCGTGGGTGGAGTTGACGGCGTCCACCAGCTCCTGGCGGCGGGCCCACAGCACGACCTCGCAGCCCGCGTCGGCCAGCACCAGCGCGAACGCGGTGCCCCAGGAGCCGGTCCCCATCACGGCGCAACGGGTCACTTGCCGGCCTCCTCGGTGCCCTTGCCCCGCTCGCCCTTGGCGCGCCGGCGCTCGGCCAGCGCCGCCGCGGCGCGCTCCCGGGCGGCCCTGCGCATGTCGTAGCGCTCGGCCGGCGGCTCCTCGCCCCGGACTTCGGCCAGCACGGCGGTGATCGCCGTCATGATGTCCTCGGTCGCGTCGGCGAGCACCTGGGCGGTGAGCTCCTGGCCCTGGTACTTGCTCAGGTCCACCGGCGGCCCGGCCGCGACGGTGACCCGGTGTCGCGGGAACAGGTTGAACTTGCCCTTCCCGTAGCCGGGACGGCCGTACGGCGGGATGATCTCGTGGGCGCCCCAGTGCGCGACCGGGATGACCGGCGCCCCGGTCATCAGCGCGACCCGGGCGACGCCGCTCTTTCCGGTCATCGGCCACAGGTCGGGGTCGCGGGTCAGCGTGCCCTCCGGATAGAACTGCACGCACTGGCCGCTGTCGACCGCGTCGATCGCGGCCCGGAACGCCTGCGCGGCGTCGGTGGACTCGCGGAACACCGGAATCTGGCCGGTCTTGCGCAGCATGAATCCGATGAAGGGGATCGAGAACAGCGAGGACTTGCCGAGAATGCGCGGCGGACGACCGCTGTTGTACTGCCAGTGCGCGTAGACCACCGGATCGATGATCGAATTGTGGTTCACCGCGGCGATGAAGCCGCCGTTCTTCGGAATGTGCTCCCAGCCCCGCCAGTCGGGCTTCACCAGGGCGGTCGTCACCGGCTTCACCAGCACGGCCGCGAAGCGGTACCAGATGCCGTAGTCGGCGTTGCCGAACTTGGCGTACGAGCGGCGGGCCACCCCAGCTCCTTCTCATCCGATGCGGCACGGATTACCGCGGTCATGGCGTCCCGGCGCCGCGCACCGATCCCACCGGTGCCCGGGCCACGGGCGCGGAACAGTGTCGCCCGCCCGATCACCGGCTGTCGAGCAACCGCGCCAACCCGCCCGGCGGGCGTGATCAAACGCACGTCCGCACAGCTCGGACGGCCTGGCGAGGGCTCCGGGACCGGCGACACAATGACGCCGATGACCCAGGACACCGTACGCCCCAGCGGGCCCGTCGCGCCCCCCGCACCCGCCGCCGACTGGTCGCTGGTGCTCCCGCTCAAGCCGCTCACCCTGGCGAAGAGCAGACTGGCCCCGTACGCCGGACCGCACCGGGCCGACCTGGCCCTGTCCTTCGCGCTGGACACCGTCACCGCGGCCCTGGCCACCCCGGGCGTCAGCCGCGTCCTGGTGGTCACCCGCGACGCCGAGGCCGGTGCCCGACTGACCGCCCTGGGCGCCCTGGTGGTCGCCGACGAGCCCGACGGCGGACTCAACCGGGCGCTGGCGCACGGCGCCGCGAGCGCCCTGTCCCTGGCTCCGCGGGCCCCGCTGGCGGCGCTCTCGGCGGACCTCCCGGCGCTGCGCCCGGCCGAACTGGCCCGGGTGCTGGGGGCGGTGCCGTCGGACGGCCGGGCCTTCCTGCCGGACTCCCCCGGCCTCGGCACCACGCTCCTCGCCTGTGCCCCCGGCCGTCCGCTCTCCCCCGCCTTCGGGGACGGCTCACGGGCCCGGCACGCGGCCGGCGGGGCGATCGAACTGCGCCTCGCGGACGTGGAGTCGGTACGCCGGGACGTGGACACCGGGACGGACCTCGGCCAGGCCGCGGCACTCGGCCTCGGCCCGCACACCAGCGCGCTGTTCGCCCGTCTGAGCCTTTCCTGAGCCCTCCCGGACGGCCCCGGACGCCGTTCGACACGGTCCGGGCCCGCCCCGGACGCCTTCCCGGCCCGGCGCCGACCTGTTCCCGGGCCCCGGCCGGCCCCCTCGCTATGCTGCTCGCATGCAGGCCACCGCGTTCACCTTCGACCCCGCCACCCGGGCCGGCTCCGTGCTGCTCGACGACGGGACCCCGGTGCCGTTCGACGCGGCCGCCTTCGACGCCGGCGGCCTGCGGCTGCTGCGCCCCGGCCAGCGGGTGCGGATCCGCACCGAGGGCACCGGGGAGGCCCGCCGGGTGGTCTTCGTGACGCTCCAGACCTTCCCCGACCCCGCCGAGGGCTGACGGCCCCACCCGGCCCGGTCGGGCGACGTCACGCCCCCGGAAGGCCCCCGGAACGCCCCCGGGCAACCCGGGCACCCGCACGCCGTCGATTCCTGACTAAGCGCCCGGAAATCGAAAGAGCCGCGGCGACCGGTCTCCGTGAATTCACGGAAGGGGTGCCGCGGCTCTGGGCCGAAGGCCGTCCGGAGACGGTCGCGCGGGACTTACTTGGCAGAGGTCTTGCGCGCGGTGGTCTTGCGGGTGGCGGTCTTCTTCGCCGGGGCCGTCTTCTTGGCCGTGGCGGTCGCCTTCTTGGCGGTCGCCGTGGTCTTCTTGGCGGCGGCCGTGGTGGTCGCCTTCTTCGCCGCGGCCGTCTTCTTGGTCGCGGCGGCCTTGGTCGCGGTCGCCGTGGTCTTCTTGGCGGCGGTGGTCTTCGCGGCCGTGGTCTTCGCGGCCGTGGTCTTGGCGGCCGTGGTCTTCGCGGCGGTCTTCTTGGCGGTCGCCGTGGTCTTCTTGGCGGCAGCCGTGGTGGTCGCCTTCTTGGCGGCGGCCGTGGTCACCGTCTTCTTGGCGGCGGCCTTCTTGGTGGCCGGGGCGGCGGCGGCAGCGGCGGCGGCGCGCTTGGTGGCGGCACGCTTGGCGGCCGGGGTGGCGGCCACACCGCTCTTGCCCGGGGTGAGGGAGCCCTTGGGGGCCTTCTTCACCGAGGGGCCTTCCTTCGGCAGCTTCTTGCTGCCGCTGACCAGGTCCTTGAAGCCCTGACCCGGGCGGAAGCGCGGGACGGAGGTCTTCTTGACCTTGACCCGCTCGCCGGTCTGCGGGTTGCGGGCGAAGCGCGCGGAGCGCTCCACCTTCTCGAAGGTGCCGAACCCGGTGACCGAGACCCGGTCACCGGCCACAACGGCACGGACCATGGTGTCGAGCACTGCGTCGACGGCCTCTGCGGCAGCCTTGCGACCGCCCAGCTGCTCGGCCACCGCTTCGACAAGCTGAGCCTTGTTCACGTCTTCCCCTTCGGAAACGGGCGCCGGATGATTCCATCCGTTCTTTTCGCACGTTAGGTATGTATCTGCGGACTTTCAATTACCAAACGCGCGAATCACCCTAGTGTCGCAATGGATTTGCGCGTCGGCGACCTCAGTCGAGCGGCGGGGGCCCCTCGTCGAGGTCATGGACAAAGCGACTCAACCGCCTTGCCGCCTCCGGAAGATCGCGCTTGGCGGTCTCGGTGACGATGAGGAGTTGACGGGTGAGAGCGGTCTTTGCATCGGCAGACACGTTCAGCGCATGCACGCGGGCGTGAGCTTGCTTCAACCGCTCGGCCACGAGCGCGTAGAGCGCTGCGACTTCCTGGTCGTCCGGCCCCTCAGCTGGTGCGGAGGTGACGTCCGGCCGATCGTCAATTCGGCGTTCGGATGGCCGGCCCATGGAGTCCTCAGCCGCGGGTTCGCCGCCCGCGTACGGAGGTTCATGGTGCCGGTGCATGTACTGATTGTGCCATCTACCCGCAGTTGTACTTGCGCGGGGCCCTCTTCCGCAAAGCCAAATGGGCAATCCGGGGCGGGCCCCGGCGCTAACTCGTGCTCCGGAACGACGGATGGCCCGGCCCCCCCGAGGGGAGCGCGGGCCATCCGGTGGATCGTCAGAATGCTTGTTCTGAGGGGAACTCAGGCGACCGGCAGAGTACGGGGCTTGAAGCTCGGACGGGTCGCTTCGAAGGCCGCGATGTCGGCCTCGTTCCGCAGCGTGATGCTGATGTCGTCCAGGCCGTTGAGCAGCCGCCACCGGACGTTGTCGTCCAGTTCGAAGGCCGCGGTGACGCCCTCGGCACGCACTTCGCGCGCCTCCAGGTCGACGGTGATCTCGGCCGAAGGGTCACTCTCCGTGAGCACCCAGAGCCGTTCCACGGTCTCCTGCGGCAGGACGACCGTCAGCAGGCCGTTCTTCAGGGAGTTGCCCCGGAAGATGTCGGCGAAGCGCGACGAGATGACCGCGTGGAAGCCGTAGTTCTGCAGCGCCCAGACGGCGTGCTCCCGGGAGGAGCCGGTGCCGAACTCGGGGCCGGCCACCAGGACCGTGGCGCCCTGCCGCTCGGGCCGGTTGAGGACGAACGACTCGTCCTTGCGCCAGGCTTCGAACAGGCCGCCCTCGAAGCCGGATCGGGTGACCTTCTTGAGCCAGTGGGCCGGGATGATCTGGTCGGTGTCCACGTTGCTGCGGCGCAGCGGGACGGCCCGGCCGGTGTGGGTGGTGAACTTCTCCATGGCTCAGGCCTCCACGGCAGCGACGTCGGCGGACAGGTCGGAGGGGGCGGCGAGGCGGCCCAGGACGGCGGTTGCGGCGGCGACCTGCGGGGAGACCAGGTGGGTGCGGCCGCCCTTGCCCTGCCGGCCCTCGAAGTTGCGGTTCGAGGTGGAGGCGCAGCGCTCCCCCGGGGCGAGCTGGTCGGGGTTCATGCCCAGGCACATCGAGCAGCCCGCGTGGCGCCACTCGGCACCGGCCGCGGTGAACACCTTGTCCAGACCCTCCTCGACGGCCTGGAGGGCGACCCGGACGGACCCGGGGACCACCAGCATCCGGACGCCGTCGGCGATCCGGCGGCCTTCCACGACGGCCGCGGCGGCCCGCAGGTCCTCGATCCGGCCGTTGGTGCAGGAGCCGACGAAGACGGCGTCGACCTTCACCTCGCGCAGCGGGGTGCCGGCCTCCAGGCCCATGTACGTCAGGGCGTTCTCGGCCGCCAGGCGCTCCTGCGGGTCGGCGAAGGAGGCCGGGTCCGGCACGTCGGAGCCCAGCGGGGCGCCCTGGCCCGGGTTGGTGCCCCAGGTGACGAACGGGGTCAGCTCGCTCGCGTCGATGAAGATCTCGTGGTCGAAGACCGCGTCCTCGTCGGTGCCCAGGGTCCTCCAGTACGCGACCGCGGCGTCCCAGTCCTCGCCCTGCGGGGCGTGCGGGCGACCCTGCAGGTACGCGAAGGTGGTCTCGTCCGGGGCGATCATGCCCGCCCGGGCACCGGCCTCGATCGACATGTTGCAGACGGTCATCCGGGCTTCCATGGACAGGCTCCGGATCGCCGAACCGCGGTACTCCAGGACGTAGCCCTGGCCGCCGCCGGTGCCGATCTTCGCGATGACGGCCAGGATCAGGTCCTTGGCGGTGACGCCCTCGGGCAGTTCGCCCTCGACGGTGACCGCCATCGTCCGGAACGGCGCCAGCGGCAGGGTCTGGGTGGCCAGCACGTGCTCGACCTGGCTGGTGCCGATGCCGAACGCCAGGGCGCCGAACGCGCCGTGGGTCGAGGTGTGGGAGTCGCCGCAGACCACGGTCATGCCGGGCTGGGTCAGGCCGAGCTGCGGGCCGACGACGTGCACGACGCCCTGCTCGACGTCGCCGAGCGAGTGGATCCGGACGCCGAACTCGGCGGCGTTGCGGCGCAGGGTCTCCAGCTGCACCTTGGAGACCGGGTCGGCGATCGGCTTGTCGATGTCCAGGGTGGGGGTGTTGTGGTCCTCGGTGGCGATCGTCAGGTCGGTACGGCGGACCGGGCGGCCGGCCAGTCGCAGCCCGTCGAAGGCCTGCGGGCTGGTGACCTCGTGGAGCAGGTGCAGGTCGATGAAGAGGAGGTCGGGTTCGCCCTCCGCGCGCCGCACGACGTGGTCGTCCCAGACCTTCTCTGCGAGTGTCCGTCCCATCGGATTCCCTCCAGCCGGCCGCGTTGCCGGCCTTCTCGTGTCGTCGAGGTCAAAGCGTGTGCGCCGCCCTGAGACTCCCGGGCCGCTCCCGTCCAGGGTGGCGCTTTTCGCCGGAGATTGAACTGGTGTCTCACGGAATGAGACCGCGGTCTTAGCGCATGGACAGCACCCGGACAGCGCCCGGACGGTGCGCGGGCGGTTCACGGACGGCTCGCGGGCGACTCGCGGACGGCTCGTGGACGACGCCCCGCAGGACCCCGTGGAACGCGGAAGGGCCCCGCTCGCGACGGAGCGGGGCCCTTCGGGGCATTTCCGGGGAAAGCAAAAAGACCCCGGGTAACCGGGGTCTTTCCAATTTCTGGCTGGGGTACCAGGACTCGAACCTAGACTAAATGAACCAGAATCACTCGTGCTGCCAATTACACCATACCCCAACACAAAGCAAGGGCCGATGGGCGAGCCCACCGGCTTCCTGCTCTGAAGTACCCCCGACCGGATTCGAACCGGCGCTACTGCCGTGAGAGGGCAGCGTGCTAGGCCGCTACACAACGGGGGCTTCCTGGCGATCCCTTGCGGGATCAGTACCCCCGACCGGATTCGAACCGGCGCTACTGCCGTGAGAGGGCAGCGTGCTAGGCCGCTACACAACGGGGGCTTTCCAGGTGATCCCTTGCGGGATCAGTACCCCCGACCGGATTCGAACCGGCGCTACTGCCGTGAGAGGGCAGCGTGCTAGGCCGCTACACAACGGGGGCTTGATCTTCTTTTGTGCCGTACTTGCGTACTGCGCTGGGGTACCAGGACTCGAACCTAGACTAAATGAACCAGAATCACTCGTGCTGCCAATTACACCATACCCCACCAGAGTTGAACCCTCGCGGGCCCTTCTCAGGCGTTGCGCCTCTCGGTCGGTCCCTTCCGAGGGGCTTTCGTTCCCTCGTCCGTTCCCTCCCGGGCGGCGCAGAAAGAACATTACCCGACGTCGGCCCTGGGGCCAAAATCGATAACCGCAGGCAGCGGACGGGCGGCCTGCGGATGACCTCCGGGTACGCCGCGGGCCCGGCACGAAGCCGGGCCCGCGGCCTGCTCGGCGACCCGCTCAGGCGGCCGGCAGGGCGTCCAGGGCGGCCCGCAGCCGACGCAGCGTCTCCGGGCGTCCCAGCAGCTCCATGGACTCGAACAGCGGCGGGGAGACCCGGCGGCCCGTGACGGCCACCCGCAGCGGCGTGAAGGCGAACTTGGGCTTGATGCCCAGCCCGTCCACCAGCGCCTCGCGCAGCGCGGCCTGGATCGGCTCCGGGGTGAAGTCCGCGAGCTCCTCCAGCGCCTTGACGCTGGCCTCCAGCACCGGGCGGGCGTCCGCGGTGAGCACCTTGGCGGCGTCGTCCGGGTCGAGGGCGAACTTCTCCGGCGCCACGAACAGGAAGCCGGCCATGTTCACGATCTCGCTCAGCACGACCATCCGCTCCTGGGTGAGCGGCGCCACCTTGGCGAGCAGGTCCAGCTGCTCGGCGGTGGGCTCGGCCGGCAGCAGCTCGGCGCCCTGGAGGAAGGGCACCAGGCGGCTGACGAAGTCCTCCGGGGCCAGCCGGCGGACGTGCTCGGCGTTGATCGCCTCGCACTTCTTCAGGTCGAAGCGGGCCGGGTTGGCGTTCACCTTGGTGACGTCGAAGGCGGCGACCATCTCGTCCATGTCGAACAGGTCGCGGTCCTCGGCCAGCGACCAGCCCAGCAGGGACAGGTAGTTGAGCAGGCCCTCGCGGATGAAGCCGCGCTCGCGGTACATGTTGAGCGAGGACTGCGGGTCGCGCTTGGAGAGCTTCTTGTTGCCCTCGCCCATCACGTACGGCAGGTGGCCGAAGCGCGGGGTGGTGCCGTTGCCGACGCCGATCTCGGCGAGCGCCGCGTACAGCGCGACCTGCCGCGGGGTGGAGGACAGCAGGTCCTCGCCGCGCAGCACGTGGGTGATGCCCATCAGGGCGTCGTCCACCGGGTTGACCAGGGTGTAGAGCGGGGCGCCGTTGGCCCGGACGATGCCGTAGTCCGGCACGTTCTCGGGCTCGAAGGTGAGGGTGCCGCGGACCAGGTCGTCGAAGGCGATGGTCTTGTCGGGCATCCGGAAGCGCAGGATCGGCTCGCGCTTCTCCAGCTTGTAGACCGCCACCTGCTCGTCCGTCAGGTCGCGGCAGTGGCCGTCGTAGCCGGAGGGCTTGCCGGCCGCGCGGGCGGCCTCGCGGCGGGCGTCCAGCTCCTCGGTGGAGCAGTAGCAGTAGTAGGCGTGGCCGGCCTCGTGCAGGCGGCGGGCGACATCGGCGTAGATGTCCATCCGCTGCGACTGGCGGTACGGCGCGTCCGGGCCGCCGGTCTCCGGGCCCTCGTCCCAGTCGAGGCCGAGCCAGCGCATGGCGTCGAGCAGCTGGTTGTACGACTCCTCGGAGTCGCGGGCGGAGTCGGTGTCCTCGATCCGGAAGACCAGCTTGCCGCCGTTGTGGCGGGCGTAGGCCCAGTTGAAGAGGGCCGTGCGGACCATCCCCACGTGGGGGTTGCCGGTCGGGGAGGGACAGAAGCGAACCCGGACGGCCGGGTCAGTGTTAGCCACGCTTGATCACCTTGTTGGTGAGAGTGCCGATGCCTTCGATGGAGACGGCGACCTCGTCGCCGACGTTGAGGGGGCCCACCCCTGCGGGCGTGCCGGTGAGGATGACGTCGCCGGGCAGCAGCGTCATGGCCTCGGAGATGTGGACGATCAGCTCGGCGACCGAGCGGACCATCAGGGAGGTGCGACCGGTCTGGCGGAGTTCGCCGTTGACGGTGCATGTGATCGCGAGGTCGCTCGGGTCGAGGTCGGTCTCGATCCACGGGCCCAGCGGGCAGGCCGTGTCGAAGCCCTTGGCCCGGGCCCACTGGCCCTCGCGCTGCTGGACGTCCCGGGCGGTGACGTCGTTGGCGCAGGTGTAGCCGAGGATCACCTCGGGCACCCGGTCCAACGGCACCTCACGGCACATCCGGCCGATCACCACGGCGAGTTCGGCCTCGTGGTGGACGTCCGAGGAGAACGGCGGGTAGGCGATGCTCTCGGTCGGGCCGATCACCGAGGTGGACGGCTTGAAGAAGGTGAGCGGGACGTCCGGGACGTCGTTGCCCAGCTCCGCCGCGTGCGCCGCGTAGTTGCGGCCGACCGCCACGATCTTGTTCGGGAGCATCGGGCTGAGCAGCCGGACGTCCTGGAAGCGGTAGCTCTCGCCGGTGGGCTGGGGCTGGCCGAACGGGTGGCCGGCCAACGCGTGGACGACCAGCGAGTCGGGCTGGGAAGGGTCGCCCTCCACCACGCCGAAGGAGACGCTGCCGGCGGCAGGGCTCCCTTCCCGGACGGAAAACCTGGCAATGCGCACGGCTGGGCTACCCCTCGCTTCGTCGGCCGCCCGGGGCGCGCCCGGGCGCTGGTTGGCGCCCCGCCCACAGTGGGCGCGGCCCCGTCAATCGGCCTCCAGGCTATCGCGTGGGGCCCCGGCCGACCGCTTTGCCCGGGTTGGGGGCGGTTGGGGGCGGAAACGCCGAGGGCGCCCTCGTCACGGATGACGAGGGCGCCCTCGGCGGAACGCGGCGGCGGTCAGTCCCGCACGACGACGACCGGGGCGACCATCAGCTGGGTGCGCCGCGGGTTGGCGGTGGCGGCCGGCAGCTCGGTGCCGTAGGTCACGACGTCCTCGGGCTTGCGGGCGCCCGGGATCTTGCTGAAGTCCTCGACCGAGGCCAGCGTCGTCCGGCGCGGGTTCGCCGTGGGGCGGCAGGACAGCGTGGACTTGGTGGCGTTCTTCGCCTGGGACATCGAGAGCACCTCGTGGTCATGGCCGGGCTGATCGCGGCGGATCGGCACCGACCTGATGGATTCCGATTGATTCGGAGGGGTTCTGGGCAGGCTGATCGGGGCCGTGCTCCGGAGACAGCCAGGTTACGAGATCTCATTCCACAGAGACCGTGACCAAAGCTACACATTAGACTGTGATTTTGCTCACAAATTGCCGAGCAAAGTGCAGATATCCGACATATCGCCGCACCGGGATTTTCCGACATTCCGCCGATAAGGGGCATTCCGGAAGGTCTGTGACTCTTCCCGACCCCGGGGTCGCTTGGCATGTATCCGGCGAGTGTCCGAAAAAGGCGGTATTCCGGTCCTGTTACCGCACAGTCCGTGAGATGACGCAAGCGGTCGGTAGCGCCGGGCGCCTGGTTCGTGCGGCCCTTGTTGGGATTCCCCGGCTGTGCTGGAATGCGACGGACCGTGGGTAGGGAGTGGTCCACCCCGGTGCCCGCTCTCCCGGACCGGCCGGGGTGCGGATGGAAACTCGACACCGTCCAGGCCGTGGCGACGCGGCGGGACGCCCGGTCCAGAGGTTGCGACGCCAGTGCAGGGACGTTTCAAAAGGGGTAGCGGCGCCGCGGGTAACCCGGAGTCGCGTGAGCCTGTGGCAGCCCCTCAACAGGCGGAGGCCCCCGGCGGCCCGGCCGAGCCGGTGACACCCGAGGCCCCCGGCCGCCCGGAGGAGGACGGCCAGGAGCGGAAGTCCGCCCGGGACAAACTCCGCACCTCCCTGACCCGGCGCCGCGCCACCGGTCTGAGCCGGCTCGCGATGCGCAACTGGCGCATCCGCACCCGTCTGATCGCGCTGCTCGCCCTCCCCGTGCTGGTCTCGCTGGTCCTCGGTGGCCTGCGCATCCAGAGCTCGATGGAGAACTCGCAGCAACTCGCCCAGATGGCCAACCTCTCCGACCTGGCCAAGAAGGCGACCAACCTCGCGGACGCGCTCCAGACCGAGCGCGACATCAGCGCCGGCCCGATCACCCACGACCCGACCGCCCCGCTGGACGACGACATCGTCGCGGCCCGCAAGTCCACCGACGACCTGAGCCGCACCTTCACCGCGTCCTCGGACAAGTTCGAGGATCTCCAACTGTCCGGTGGAAAGGCGCTGTTGCTCCAGATCCGCAAGGACCTGAACTCGATCGCGGACACCCGCAGCCTGCCGTACCAGAACAACCAGAACATCCAGTCGACGATCACCGCCTACGACGTGATCATCCGCGACCTGCTGTCCATCACCCAGGACATCGCGCTCGCGTCGAACAGCAAGGACCTGGTCATCGCCACCGGCGCGCTCCAGCAGTTCTCGCTGGCGAAGGACGCGACCTCGCAGCAGCGGGCCCTGATCAGCGCCGCGCTCGCCAACCCGAAGAGCCCCGACCTCAGCCCCAGCGACGAGTCCTTCGGTATCCGTCTGCGCAGCTCGTACGACAACGCGATCGCGAGCTTCAACAACATCTACACCGCGCACGACCTGGACAACCTGCGCAGCCAGCTGAGCTACAACTCGGTGGTCTCCGACGCCGACCGCTACGCCTCCACGGTCCTCACCCAGAGCGGCATCCGCCAGACCGAGGCGGTCACCTACAAGGACTGGTACGAGAAGGCCAGCGCCAAGATCAGCGCCGAGCGCCGGATCGAGTCCAAGCTCATCGAGAACCTGGACGGCAAGGCCCAGGACCTCCAGTCCCAGGCCGACGCCGACGCCCTGATCATCGGTGTCGCGGTCGCCCTGGTGCTGCTCGTCGCCCTCGGTGGCGCCGGTCTGATCGCCCGCTCGATGGTGCGCTCGCTGACCCGCCTCCAGGCCGCGGCCGAGGACGTCGCCGAGCGCCGCCTGCCCGAGCTGGTCAAGACCCTCTCCGAGGCCGACCCGCACGACGTCGACACCACGGTCGAGCCGGTCGCCGTCGACTCCACCGACGAGATCGGCCACGTGGCCCACGCGTTCGACATGGTGCACAGCGAGGCCGTCCGCCTCGCCGCCGAGCAGGCCCTCCTGCGCGGCAACATCAACGCGATGTTCACCAACCTCTCGCGCCGCAGCCAGGGCCTCATCCAGCGCCAGCTGTCGCTCATCTCCGAGCTGGAGAGCCGCGAGGCGGACCCGGACCAGCTGGCCAACCTCTTCAAGCTGGACCACCTCGCGACCCGCATGCGCCGCAACGGCGAAAACCTCCTCGTCCTCGCCGGCGAGGACCCGGGCCGCCGCTGGACCCGTCCCGTCCCGCTGGTCGACGTGCTCCGCGCCGCCGCCTCCGAGGTGGAGCAGTACGAGCGCATCGAGCTCGCCGCCGTGCCGTCGGCCGAGGTCGCCGGCCGCGTCGTCAACGACCTCGTCCACCTGCTCGCCGAGCTGCTGGAGAACGCCACCTCGTTCTCCAGCCCGCAGACCCGCGTCCGGGTCACCGGCCACGCGCTGCCGGACGGCCGCGTGCTGGTCGAGATCCACGACACCGGCATCGGCCTGAGCCCCGACGACCTCGCCGAGATCAACGAGCGCCTCGCCAACCCGCCGACGGTGGACGTCTCCGTCTCCCGCCGCATGGGCCTCTTCGTGGTCGGCCGCCTGTCCCTGCGACACGGCATCCGCATCCAGCTGCGTCCCAGCGACTCCGGCGGCACCACCGCGCTGGTCATGCTCCCGGTGGACGTCACCAATTCGGGTGACCACCGCGGCGCCGGCCGGGCTGGTTCCGGCCAGGCCCCCAAGCAGCAGCGCGGGGTCGCCCCGACCCCGCGCCAGCAGCGCCAGGTGCCGCCCGGCCGCCAGGGCGGTACGGCCGCCCTCGGCCAGGGCCCGGCAGCCGG